>JBICHS010000748.1:0-4827 GCA_043101135.1 Phycisphaeraceae bacterium JB051 | reverse complement strand
AATCAACGGCAGGCCCAGTTCGCTGGCCGACTTGAGGTGGTCACCGGCCAGACAGCCAAGACCGCCGGAGAAAATCTGCAGACATTCGGTCAGACCGAACTCGGCACAGAAGTAGGCGACGGTGAAATCGCCCGGATCGAGTTGTGACTTTTTGAGCCAGGGTTGGCGTTCGAGGTGACGCTTCATGGCTTCGTAGCAGCGGTCCAGAACATTGAGGAAGCCTTCGTCTTTGGCGATTTCGTCAAGACGTTCCTGTGGACATTCGCCAAGCATTTTCACGGGGTTGTGATAGCACTTGATCCATAGATCTCGATCAACGCGAACAAACAGGTCGCGTGCTTCGGGGTGCCAGGACCACCAAAGGTTATGAGCGATTTCAAGTAGGGGTTCAAGCGGCTTGGGAAGTGAAGGCGTTACATCGAATTTGCGAATGGTAGCTTGATGAGGGTGGAGCATTCTTTCGTCCTTGAAGGGTTATATGTAAGTCAATAGCAGCCAGCGTGCCTTCTAGCTTAACAAATTCCCGGTCCAAACCTCACAGGGAATTGTACATCAAGTCGGCATTTAACCGCTACCTTATTGAGCCCTAACATGGAAAATAGGTCTAATTGGGTTAATCTTTTGTTTTTTCGATGGTTCTGGGACCTTGAATGGCAGCCACCAGCGTCTCGATGCGCCCCAGTGTGCGATCCACCTGAGAACGGAAAAGGTTGTATGGGATCAGGACCAATAACGCGACAATCAAGCCTGCCGCGGTGGTCAGTAGCGCTTCAGCAATACCCTGACTGACCAGGGATGGATCGCCTGCGCTGCCTGCTTGTCCGATAACTTCGAAGCTGGAAATGATGCCCAAAACGGTGCCCAGAATCCCGAGCATGGGGGCCGCGGTGATGATCGTTGAAAGCGTTGGCATGAAGCGTTCAAGGCGCGGACGCTGCGATTCGACCACATCGACCACCAGTGCATCCGTGACCGGCTCGTCCAGGAGTTTGACCACCATCTTGCCATAAACACTGCGGTCCTTGGCAACAAGCTGCATGGCTTTTTCATGTTCACCCTGACGCAGCAATCGAGCCAGTCGGCCTAATTCCTCACGGCGACCGGGGCGATTGGTGCTAAACCAGAACCACATGCGCTCCAGGCATAGCGTCACACCCACCACGCTCATGGCAAGTAACGGCCACATCACGACACCGCCGCGATGCATCAGGTCCACCAGGTTGTCACCAAATAGTTCAAGCATGTCGGGCATTGTAAAGCAATTGGTTGATCCATGTGGCTAACTGCCATCGACGTTGGTTTATTTCGAGAACGTTTATTTTCAGGTTCAAAGCCGTGACTCTCCTGAGTCACGGGTCGTAAGCACTGTAATGACGCGATACAACCCGTGCCCCGGGAGGGACACGGCTTTATTCGGGTAAGTTGAAAAATTCAGACACAAAAAAAGCCACGACGTGATGCCGTGGCTTTTTTTGATTTTTGGGATTGTCACGCGACGACTCAGGCGCCGGTGAGTTCGAGCAGTTCCATGGCCTGCTTGACGACGCTGGGGGCGTCCAGACCGCAGAGCTTGAGAATGTCGTCGCCACTCTTGCCACTCTTGGGAATCTGCTGGCAGTACATCTGCTTGACGTTGAAGCCACCGCCATCCGCAGACACGGCGTCGGCAACGGCGCTACCAATGCCGCCACCGTAGTTGTCTTCGAGGGTGAGAATCATGCCGTTGTTTTCGTTGGCCAAATCGAGAATCGCATCGGCATCAAACGGCAGGGAGTACAGGTCAACCAGCGTGGCATCAATGCCCTGGGCATCGAGCAGATCCAAAGCCTTGTTGGCTTCGTGAACCATGTAACCCGCAGCAATGATCAACAGGTCGCGACCTTCAGCAAGCACTTCATGGCCACCGAGCTTGAACTCGACGTTATCGCTGTAAAGGAACTCGGCATCGGGGCGGGCGGTACGCATGTAAACGCTGCCATCATATTCAGCAGCCTTTTGCAGCAGTTGATAAGCCTGATAGGCATCGGAAGGTTGAAGCAGGTAGAAGCCGGGATTGCCCTTGGCCGTCTTCATGGTGGTGAAGCTGCGGAACCAGGACACGTCAGGCATACCCATCTGCGAAGGGCCGTCAGCACCCAGCGTGATGCCGGCATGTGAGCCGATGAGCTTGAGCGAAACGCCGGAGTTGATCGCCATTTCGATCTGGTCATACGCACGGGTGAGGAACTTGGCGAACGTGGAAACGCAGGGAATCTTGCCTGCAGCACTCAGGCCTGCAGCGACGCTGACCATGTTCTGTTCAGCGATGCGACAATCGACAAAGCGGCTGTTAAGGGCTTCGTCTTTGAAGAACTGAACCGCACCGGTTGAGCCACGCACGTCAGCGTCCAGTGCGACCACGCCAGGATTGGCATGACCCAACGCACGCAGGGCGACGCCGTAGGCATTACGTGTTGCCATCTTGCTTTTCTCAAGGACACTTTCCATGCCGAATTGCTTAAGCGCTTCGGTGAAAGTCGGGGCAGCGGTGGGGGCAGCGGTTTCAGGTTTGCCCGGGGACATCAAGCCAATCTTCAAAGGTGTGTCCATGATCGCACCAAGGCTGCGGCCGGTGGCAGCCAGTTCGTCCAGCGCGACCTTCAGGTCATCACCCTTGGCCGGTGAGCCGTGGTGACCATTACCTTGCTGAGAGGCGCTACCCCACCCCTTGACCGTCTTGGCGACGATGGCAACCGGGGCAACCGCGTCATCAGTCTGTGCGGCGGCGTGTGCTTCCAATGCTGCGAGAATTTCAGACGGTGCATGACCATCAATGAGCTTGACATCAAAACCGGCAGCAGCCAGCTTGGCGGTCAACACATCTGCAGACTGCTGCGGGCTGACTTCATCAGACTGAGCAAACACATTGCAGTTGAAAATCGGGCACACGGCGCGGAGGTTTTCGTCACGCAAAAAGTCCACCGCTTCCCAGACCTGACCTTCACGCGATTCGCCGTCACCCATGATGCAGAAAATACGCTTGTCCAAACCATCAAGCTTCGCAGCAATCGCAAGACCAGCGGAAACCGAAAGGCCCTGACCCAGCGAGCCGGTCGCAGCATCAAAGAAGGGGAAACCTTCCACGGGGTTGGGGTGACCATCAACGATCGAGTCGATTTCGCGAAGCGTCATCGCCATCTCTTTGGTCAACGGCTTGAGTTCTTCGCCTTGCTTACCCACACGCACGCCAAGGTCAGCACACGCTGCGTAAAGGATCGGAACCGCGTGACCTTCACTGAGAACCAAACGATCTGAGCAGGCATGACCGGGGTTGGCCGGCTCGTAACGCATATGCTGATACATCAACACGGTGACCAGATGAGCCAGCGAAGCACCACTGGTGGGGTGACCGGAACCGGCCGAGGCAGTAATTTCATAATTCAGCTTGGCCAGATCGACGGCCTTGGCATGAATGGTCGAGTCATATGACATGGGCGAAGGGTCCTTCCTCTAGGTGGTTTACCCACCGAAATTGGTACGGCAACAATCTTGCCGCAGGAATCAATATTCAGGTCCGAAGACGTCTCTCCAATGGAGAAAGGGCATTATCGGGGTATTGGCCTCAATTGGCAATCGGGAACCACGTTCAAAATTGACAAAGCTTCACCTCACACCAACTTCATCATGTCTTGCTTTGGCTTGGTTTTGAGAAATGGGTGTCGCTTGCCTGTGGATGCTTGCCTATAATCGACTTCCATGAAAAACCTCATGGCCTACTGTCTGATCCTTCTGCTGTCTCTTTCAGCGATCCAATCGACCAATGCTCAAACTGCGGAGATGACCTTCAATCTCCAGCCCAAGTTTGTCGCAGGTCAGCAGGCCCGTTACAGCCTCTGGACACGACGCACCACTGTCACCGAAGTCTCCCTGATGGGACGCCAACGCAAGCAACAGGCCAGCTATGTCATTAATGGTGAAATGACCTGGTCGGTTCTGTCAGTCAATGGTGATGGTTCAGCAACCTGTCAGATGACCTTTGACTGGTTGAGCCTGAACATGACGCTCCCGGATGGCAGCACCAAGAACAACGACACACGCGACGGCACGGCAGAAGTCCCCAGTGTCTCGGAGGTGCTCAATGCCATGATCGGCAAGCCTGTGGAAGTGACCATGAATGCCGACGGCACCGCCACCGCCGTCACAGGCACCGATGCCATGCGCGCCGTCGCCGGTGATGATGTCGACCTGCCCGAAGACCTTGATTTTGTCGAAACAGCCTGCGATTTAGCCACTTTGCCCTATGCCCCCTCGCAAGCGTCCGTGAACCAGTCATGGGAAGCGGCCTTCCGTTGGACCCATGAATTAGGGCATATGAACCACGCGATCAACTACACCCTCACCGGTGTCCGAAAGGTGCAGGGCATCGACCTTGCCACCGTCACCGGCAACGGCATCCTCACGTTGGACCTGGACCAAACCAAGCTTCCCCCACAGGACAATGTCAATGTCGATATCGCCCTGGAGGATGGCAACATCACGTCGCAGATACTGCTGGACCTTGATCGCCATGAAGCCGTGGGGCGAAACGTGGTCATGAAAACCCGTATCCGCACCACCATGGACAACGGCGATAATGCCATCGTCCAAACTACCCACGAAACCATCCACAGCCAGGCCCTGCGCATCAGCGAAACCGATCCGACGCCTTGAAAACCGCTTGCGGTTTAGCGCTCCCAATCACGAACGTTGACCCACGATCTTCAAATCTCGCCTGACGCGCTAAACCGCAAGCGGTCTATCATTCGAACGAAATCCGAAATCCGAAATCCGAAATCCGAAATCCGAAAT
>JBICHS010000747.1:0-5984 GCA_043101135.1 Phycisphaeraceae bacterium JB051 | reverse complement strand
TATCTGGTGCCGTTCATGATTCAGGTTTGGTTTTTCATCACGCCTGTGATCTACCCCAACAAGATGGTGCCGGAGAATTGGCAGTGGCTGATTCAGCTTAACCCGATGTGCGGGATCATTGAAGCCTTCCGAGCCAGCGTGCTTGGGACAGCAATCAATTGGTCTTCTCTGGGGATGTCGACGGTTGTTGCCCTTGTGGGAATGGCGATTGGACTGTTGTACTTTAACCAGGCACAGCGCAAGTTTGCGGATGTGATTTAAAGGGTCGAATACGATCCACGAGTTGTTCGAGGTGAGAAGCGTGATGAATCCAGTTGTGATTGATGTTGAAAATCTGGGCAAGAGCTATCGGCTCGGCAGTCACTTCCAGCTTGATGTGACCTTGCCGGAAATGATCAGCCTCAAAGCCAGGCAGTGCTTGAATCGTCTGCGTGGTATCAAACCCGAGCCCAAGACGGATGACCGTCACTTTAACGCCCTTGATGATGTGAGCTTTCAGGTCACGCAGGGTGAAGTGGTGGGCATTATTGGCCACAACGGTGCAGGCAAAAGCACGCTGCTTAAAATCCTCTCCGAAATCACCGACCCAAGTTCCGGCCAAGCCAAGATCCGTGGCCGTGTGGCTTCACTACTGGAAGTCGGCACCGGCTTTCACCCCGAACTCACCGGCCGGGAAAACATCTATCTCAACGGCTCGATTCTGGGGATGACCCGCAAGGAAATCGCTGCCAAGTTCGATGACATTGTCACCTACTCGGGCATTGAAAAATTCATCGACACCCCCGTTAAACGCTACTCCTCGGGCATGAGTGTCCGCCTTGCCTTTTCCATCGCCGCCCATTTGGAGCCGGAAATTCTCGTCATTGACGAAGTGCTGGCGGTCGGTGATGTGGAGTTTCAAAACCGCTGTCTGGGACGTATTCAGGAAGTGGCCAACTCGCATCGCACGGTGCTGTTCGTCAGTCACAACATGGCTGCTGTGCAAACCCTCTGCAAGCGTGTGATCATGCTTGATCATGGCAAGATCGTCGCGGACGGTAAGCCCGAAGATGTCATCCCCCTGTACATCAACGCAGGCAAACTTCAGGCCGAAGACCTGGCCACCCGAACCGATCGCAACGGTAACGGCCAAGCCAAGATCACCGGCTGCACGATTACAGACCTTGAAGGTAATCAAGTCCAACTCGGTAAGCCCTGGCAGATCAACGTCGAATACGAAACGACCCATCCGGGTGATCGTCACGAGTTTGACTTTACGATCAGCTCCGCCAACTCGCCTCGCGTCTGTTACCTGTCCACGAACATGCTCATCGACGGCCCGCAACATTGGCCGGCCAAGGGTACCATCGCCATCCGCCCCACCGACCCGTGCCCGTTCTGGCCTCAGAATTACACGATGTCGACCACGCTCAAACACAACGGCAGCATCTGTGACCAAATGAACGAAGCGGTCCAGTTCAGTGTCGTCCTCGGTGAACAGAACAAGTACAACAGCCTCGGCCGCCGCGCTTCGGTGATGGTGCTTGATGCGGACGTCCGAGTAGACGAATCGCAAAATTCTCTGGCCGAAAATCAGTTCACTGCCGATACCACATTGCAGAATCGTGCAGCATGAGACGCTTGAGCGTGTGAAAAATTCCCACGTCGAATCTTCCAGTTGTCCCATGCGTCAGGCCGATCATTGTTAAGTACGTCCGAATAACGACGGTTTAACAGTCAACAGAACTGGATATCAGGCTATGCGCAGGTTACTGACACTCATTGGTATGCTCATTTTGGTCACGTTCAGCACGGTTAATGCTGACGTCCAATCCTTGAACAACGTTCGGCTTTCCGAAGCCCAGAATCGGCCACAGTACAATTTCTGGGTCGCGGGCAATGTCAGTGGTGCTGTCACTCGTCACACGCGTTCGCTGTATCCCACCGGTGGCTTCATTGCCAATCTTGATCTGGTCAACACCTCCGATGCCCGGTTCGTCGCCCTGCTGGGGGATAGCTTCAGTCGAGTGACACCCGCCCACGCCGACGCGATGCGGAACACGCTGGGTAAACTCAACATGCCCGTGATCAATGCCATCGGCCCCCGTGAACAGGCACAGCTTAAAGATTATCAAGCCAACTTCGGTCGTTTCCAACAGGCAGACTTCATGGTCGGCCCGGATGTGTTTCTGGTCGTGGACAGCTTTGCTCCCAATTGGGATTGGCTTGCCGATCGTCTGAGCACGATCAGTCAGACGCCTGCGATGCGACATGTGTTTATCTTTTCATCACGCATGCCCTGGGGTGAAGATGAACTGCTCCCCACGATGCCGACGATGCGCCCGGTGAATCATCCGATCGTATTGCCGAGTCAACAGGCGTTTAGCGAGCAGGTCAAACCGCAACTCACGCGACTGTCTCAAATCAAAAACGTCTACTGGTTTGCAGGCAATATCACCCGTAAGCACATCCATGGCAATTTCTATTGGAAGGATGCCAACAGTTCGCTGACCATCGTTGCCAACGCGATGACCAACCGTGACTCGGACAGCATGATCAACGTGCAGATTGACCAGTACGGCATTGTGCACATCATCCCGATGAACACGGCTACCGGTCAGATTGCCAACCTTGCAGATTACAGCCTTGCCAACTGGGAAGCCGACACGCTTGCCTGGCGTGAAGCGCATCCGCAGATGAGCTTCACCACGCATTTCGTGAATAAGTCCATCGAAGTGCTCCAAAGCAAAAAGTTTGCAGTGGGGATTTTCGGCGGCATGGTCATGGGTGTGATCGTGATGATGATCCGTCGCCCTGCCACGCCGACGCGTCGTGTCCGCCGACCTGCCATCGAACCGCAAAAGCCTACCCAACAAGACGAATACGTGCTCCTGACGTCACCCAAGCCGCATGATTTATTCCGTCGTCTGGATGATGATTCAGATGGCGATGATGCGACCAGGGCAGCGTAGCACGGTCCTCAAACTGAAAGTCCACACCATGACCAACGCCAACCCCAAAGTCACCGCCATCGTGATTTGTCACAATGCTGCAGAGCATTTGGATCACTGCCTGCGGACACTGCGTTGGGCCGATGAATTGTTCGTGGTCAATGTGCACTCAACGGATAACACCCTTGAGATCGCAAGCTGCTGGGCGGATCGGATTATTTCCTGGCCTGACGATAAGCCGCGTCACGTGGTCCGCCAATGCGCGCTGGAAATGGCGCATCATCCGTGGGTGTTGATCGCCCAGCCGCAGGACCGATTGGATGAAAACTTTGCCCGTGATTTACGTGCATTGCTGTCCTTTGAACAGTCGCTTGCTCAACTGCATATCCCGCGTGATTTTTACTTCAAAAATGAACGCATGACCAAGATGCCATGGGGCATGCATGACATGCAGAACATGCTGCTGTTCAACACCGAACGTTGTGATGTCCAGGCCAAGCCGCACCCGTTTATCCAGGTCAACGACGGCTTTGAATCCCAGGATTGGCCCGCACATCTTGGGCGCCCCGTGCGGAGTCAGTGGTTTAATGCAGTTGGTCAATTGGCTAAACACTGGTTCAAACTCCTGCCCGTCGAAGCCCGTAATCGACACTTCAATGGCCAACCATTCAAATTCAGTGACCTATCCACCAAGCCCCTCCGTGGCATGCTCAAAGTAGCAAAACATGCTGCTCATCCCGGTGAAGCTGCCTGGGCCTTTGCCGACACGGCCTTTGATTTTGCTTCGTCCATGTTGGTTCTGATGCATCAACTGCGTCGGACACCCAAGCTGGATCTGAATAAGCAGAGCAATCAGGAAACTGCTGAACGTCAGGCCGCCTGATCAGCAGGTGAACCATCCGTTTATCTGTTGCGTAATACTTTCACCAATGGTTTATTACCGATGATTCGTATGCAATCAATCCCGGCCAAGATGACCGGGCTATGTGAATATAGCCGAGTCATTTTGACTCGGTTTCTGACTGAGCATACGGAATAAATCAGATGTCAGGAACCATAAGGCGCGACACGATCGTCGGTGTCAGGTACACTGTATCGGCTCAGGCAGAAAGGCAGACATGAAAGCACTTATCACCGGCGGCGCAGGTTTCATCGGCTCACATCTCTGTGAAACCCTCTTGAATCAGGGACATCAGGTCACAGCCATCGACGACCTGAGTACCGGCTCGCATAGCAATATCGCGCACCTTGAAACCAATGACAATTTTCAACTCGTCGTCGACACCGTCCTCAACGAGCAACTGGTCAACCAACTGGTCCGTGAAGCGGATGTCGTCTTTCACCTTGCCTCCGCGGTCGGCGTGCAGCTGATCATCGACCAACCCACGCAGACGATCCAGACCATCGTCGAAGGTACACGCGTGATCCTTGATGCCTCCAAGCGGTATCGCCGCCCGGTGCTCATCACCTCCACCAGCGAAGTCTATGGCAAGGGTTCGAAAATTCCCTTTGCTGAAGACGATGACATCGTGCTCGGCCCGACGTCCACGCGTCGTTGGCTATACGCTTCAGCAAAAATGCTCGATGAGTTTCTAGGCCTTGCCCACTGGTACGAAACACGTTTACCCGTGGTGATCATCCGCTTGTTCAACACCGTTGGGCCTCGGCAGGTCGGTCAATACGGCATGGTGCTCCCCCGCTTTGTCCAAAAGGCTTTGGCAGGTGATCCGTTAACCGTCTACGGGGATGGCAAGCAGGCGCGATGCTTCTGTCACGTCTGCGATGCCGTGGGCGCGATCATCAAACTCGCCCAATGCAAAGACGCGTATGGCAAAGTCATCAACGTCGGCAGTGAAGAGGAAATCAGCATTCTCAACCTTGCCAACAAAGTCATCGAGCAAACCGGTTCATCATCCAAGGTTGAATTTCTCAGTTACGAAAAAGCCTACACCCAAGGCTTTGACGACATGCAACGCCGCGTGCCGGATCTGTCTCGCGTCAAGGAATTGATCAGCTATGAACCGAAGCATGATCTAACCAGTGTGATCCAAAGCACCATCGATTATTGGCAACGCGCGTGAGAAACAAACTGTCACTCTGAGCCGTTCAAACCACTGACTTTCACACAACCATGTATTTCGTCATTCCCACGAAGGGACATGATGCACGTCGTTTCACAAGTGTTTGTATGACCTGTGATCATTTGAGCACCGGGTGTTAACCCGGTGCCCCCTTGGATAAACATATGCACAACGGGCACCGGGTTGACACCCGGTGCTCAACTTTTGAAAACGACGTGCATCATGTCCTTGCGCGGGAGTGACGGATGAATTTTAATTCGCGTTTGCCAAGGCATTTTCAAAAATAACGGCTCGTCCCATAACGAATGAAACAATCATTTCTTCTCGGACGTTTGTAGCGTTATCAGGTCGATTTGCGTGAGTTTTTTATGGCCTGTGACGGTTATATCGTTAATTGACCAGGGTGATGTGTCGATAACAAACTACGATGACACGTCCACGTATTTCCATTCTGACGCCATGCTTTAATCAGGCCCCTGTCCTTGCGCAGACCATTGAGAGTGTGCTTGAGCAAGGCTATGCGAATCTTGAATACATCATCATTGATGGTGGCTCGACAGACAACAGTCATCAGATCATTCGTCAATACGAAGACAAAATCACCTACTGGTGCAGCGGGAATAACGGCGGTGTCGCTGATGCGTTAAACCGTGGCTTATCGCAGTGCACCGGTGACATCATCGCTTACCTGCAACCGGGTCAGACCTATTTGCCTAACACGTTAAACCTTGTCGCGGATTTAATGTCCGGCGAGCATGCTGCTTCGTGGTTGGTTGGCAGTCGTCAAACGGTTGACGCGGACGGCCGCATCACACACAGCCGTGAAACCTCCCGCCCTGCTGACTTGGTTGAATATCTCTGCGGTGAATCGGGACACCTGCCTCACGCTTCAAGCTTCTGGCAGACGAATCTGTTTTATGACTACGGTTATTTCGCGCTGGATCTGCAGGCCTGTTTTGACTACGAATTTAAC
>JBICHS010000746.1:0-6109 GCA_043101135.1 Phycisphaeraceae bacterium JB051 | reverse complement strand
AATGGCACTGTCACTGCTACCACATCCAGCCCAAGTTATATCAGAGTTGATGGTACGGATTTGGGCATCAAATTTGCACCCGGCAGTGGTGACTTTATCGAATGTCCCGATGATGACATGCTTGACATGCATGAAGATCAGAGCTTTACAATCGAAATGCAGGTTCGCGTTGATGCTAGCAATAATGATCAAGATACCAGTAACTGGATTCTATGTAAGGGATTCCCACAAACCGATACCCATGGCTGGGGCGTGATGTATAACGACCAAACAAAAAAGATTGTCGTTAACATTGCAGGTCACACGTTTGAATCAACATCACCCCTGCTTGAAGGTTGGTGGTATCACGTTGCCATTCGTCACATTGCAAACACCGGTGAGTACGATTTATATATCAACCATGAAAAAGAAGCGACGTTGTCTGGGTATTACAACGGGTCGGTGACGTCCTATCCGTTATATATAGGCCAGGGATATGGATGGATGGCTCCGCGTGATTTTGTGGGAGCGATCAATGAATTGCGCATCACTCAAACTGCAATCAACCCCGTTCATTTTCTTTCATGGCCTGCACCTTGTACAAGTTTGATCAACAAGATCCCGGTCATCACATCTTTGCAGAATACACTTGAATCACAGGGTAAACTAGACGTCTATGGAAGAATGCGCCAAACACTTATCAACAAATTTATGACCTATCTGGCAGGTGATTATACTGGGCAACCTGAATTGGCAGCTTACGGTATGCGTGATTTGGAAAGCATTGTTGATTCTGAGATCGCACGTTTAACAGTGATTTTAGATAACCAGGCATTGCCCGTAGATTCACCCAGGCGTGTGGCAAGCCAAAAACCGGTCCCTACTAATGGCCATCTGTCACAACAGGTTGTTTGGGCAGATAGCACGATTGAGAACGATCGGCCGGTTTTTCTGTTTGGTTTTCATGGTGCAGGTACTTTAAGTGATTGGAGCTTTGGCTTGCTTTCAAGCCTGGGGTGTAACCTATCTTCAGTAGAACTTGGGCTGCACAATTCTATGCCACTGCAATCCATGTGGAATGCGAATGATCCAGCAGCAAGCACGTTGGATTATGGTTTTTTGTCTTATTGGAAAACTTTTGCAAGTGATGCCAATGCTCATGGCATTCTGACTGATTTTATGATCGGTCCACACTATATCCAAGAGTGGTTTATCAATAATAATCCACAATATTATGTTGATATGGGAGGTTTTCTGAACTATGCGATTAATCAGCCTCAGGTGCATACACTGGTAAACTGGACCACGCGCCTGATGGTCGACACGATCAAAGACGCGCCTGGCTATTGGTCATCTTGCCTGGTCAATGAGCCGGAGTTTGGCAAGTGGATTGGTGATCCTGATACTTCCGACATGTGGTTGGCATATCTTCAGGATAAATATGTAACTGTTTCAATACTCAATAACACATGGGGTACATCATATGCTTCCTTTGATCAGGTCTCTGAGTATTGGACTGTTCCTGCCATGCCTTTTCCGGATGACCCTAAACTCTATGATTGGATGAAATTCAACGATGAGCGAATCACCAGTTGGGTGAGTGATCTGAATGACTCTGTCTATGCAACAGATTCAAGCATTCTGACACATGCCAAACAGTGCGATCGCTTTTTGGCGCAATCCCATCTGCTCTTGGGTAGTGATATCGATCAAATGTGTCGATTTACCAATGGACTTGCTGGCCATGATCTTGCAACATGGCCCAAGCCAATCACAGGCTCCGATCTGGCAATCGAGCCTGTCTGGGTGATGATGTTTGATTCCATATTGCATCAAGTGTCTGGAAAACCCATTTACAACAGTGAAAATCATCTGCTTCGTGATTGCGCGACCAATGATATTTTGCCCGGGCATGTTCGAGCTGCAGTTTGGCTTTCAGCACTCTCCGGTCTGGATGCATCGACAGCATGGTCATGGAATCGGGAACCGAATAACCCGGATTCGCTTTTCATCGGTCTTTGGCAATACCGACCAGGAGCCACTGAAGAGTACCTGCGGACAGGTATGGATTTGATGCGTGTGATGCCGAGCATTGTGGCATTGTGTCAAACCCAAGCCAAAGTAGCCGTGCTCTATTCAAGAACATCTGTTCTGCGTGATCCAAACTATGCAAGCGTACTTGGGAATACATACCAGATTCTGCTGGAATCGGGAGTCAATGTTCAAGCGATTACCGAACAGATGATCGAAAACGGGGAAGTCACATCCAAGTTACCGGATCTGTCTTTATTAATCATTCCTGGCGCGACGCATTTGTCTGATGACGTTTATTCGGGCGTGGTCTCGCTATCTCAAAGTGGTGTCGATCTCGTTGGCGTTGGGAGTCTTGTCGCTGGCAAGAATGCCTACACGCTGCCGCGCAGTAATCCCTTTAGTGAAAGTGATGTGAGTTATACCAATCTGGCTTTTGGTGATCTGAATACTTTACGTTGGCAGTTAATAGCGATGCTTGAAACGGTTGGTGGCCCACAGTATTGTTTGATTGATACGAATACTTCCACTGCCGCATCAGGTGTGATTTATCGCACGGTGCAGCTATCAGCAAATGAGTTTTGTGCCACTGCAGTCAATTTGAATCGAACACCTGTTACGGTCAGGTTTGAGAAAGCTGGTACGATTAAGACCTTTACAGACAAGTTGAATCTACTTCCCAATGACGCTACGCAAGAAATAACCCTTGAACCATTAGAAGTGATTTTTGGATGTGTCGAACCGTAACTCAAACTCACGACCATTTGGAGCCGGTAGGGCCAGAGAAGTGACAGGTAGTCCATTGCTCAAGGTCGACGGTTCGAGTTCATGAACCCGCTCTTTGACAACGGCTGACAGCAAATGTCAGCCGTTGTTTTTTTGCGAGCGGGGCGAGAGTTAGGGCGAATAGGGGTTGTTTATTGGGCGTTCTTCTTTTGTCAGTTCTTGACAGCAAACGCCTATCCCAGACTGACGTTTGGCACCATTGCTGGCCCCGGGGCGGTTTTCCTGGCACCGAGATTGCCGCTGGCGGTTAAACATATCTGACTCTCATTATGACGGTAAATGAGTTTCCAATTGTTGTAGGGTATGGTTTAGTCTGGTCTTACATCGCTTGATTGAACGAAGATGCTGGATGTATGGTCAGAGGCAGCAAATTTATGCAGTGCACGTGGCCGTTTCTGGTGAATTGCGTGATGAGGACATGTCACAGTTGTCCTGCCAGTTATTACTACATTTCATTCATTTAACCATTTATTATCAAAACGGTCATTTACTTCTAAAATTATAGCGATACAATTTCACGTGAAATCAATGTAATTTAAGTGAAAAATAGAATGTATTTTTAAAGTTAATTTCGCGTGAAAGTAACCTATGGCTTCAGTCACAATTACAGATATTGCAAAGCATGTTGGTGTGTCGCATCCCGTGGTCAGTAAAGTGCTTAGCGGCGGGAAGGGGACCGCTAATGCCAGTGAGACTACCCGGCAGAAGATTCTTGAGGCCGCGCGGGAGCTGGGCTATCGACCTCACGCGGCAAGTCGCGCGTTGCGCAATCAGCAGTTTCGGAATGTCGGTATTCTCATGGGGGGCGATGGTGATTTTTACCTGCCTCAACGTCTGATGGCCAAGTTGGCGCAATGTCTCTCCGTGGAAGACTACACCTGCACGCTTCTGTGCATGGAGCAATTCACCGCGGATCAGTTGCTGGCTTGCCCTTTGGTGCGTGATCGTCTGGTCGATGTGTTGCTGATTGGCTATGTGTACGAACCACCCAGAGAAGTGGTCGAGGTGATCAATCGGTTGGGCATCAGTGTGATTTGGCTCAATCGTGTTGCCGAGTTTGATGCAATCTATGTGGATGAATATCAGGCGGCTTTTGATCTGGTGGAGCATCTTGCTCAGCAGGGGCATCAGCGAATCACGCTTGTTGATTACAGCGGTGAAGGTGGGCAGAATCCTGTCTATGCCAATCGTATGCAAGGTATCGGGCAAGCTGCAGAAAACAACAATATCGAGGTGACCTACCTCATACACAAACGCCTGGAGCGAGGCAATCGCAAACAGGACGCCAAACGTTGGTTGACTTTACCCAATCGATCATCAGCCGTAATCAGTCATTCGCTTTCTGCTGCCCAGGTCATTTTGCTGGCTGCGGTTGAAATGGGATTGTCCATTCCTGATGACTTGGCAATTGCTTCGTTTGATCATGGTAGTAGCCATTTGATCACCGAACCAGCCATCACCTGTGCCATGCGGCCCGAAGAAGCATTCGGTCAAGCCGCAGCCAAACTTGCTTTGCTCAAAGCCAAGCAACCCGATACGCCCATTCCAAGTACCAAACTCAGCTTCACGCTTGATATTTGTCAGTCCACGACAGGATGAAGCTTTAATCAGTTTTTTTGAATTGTTTTTGGTATGAACTGTAATTTGTTTTTATAACAGGATAATTAGTATGTATGGCTATCAGAGCAAAAACATGACGTGCGATTTGAAGGATACAAATCGCGTTGCTATGCAGGAAGCATTGGTATTTCAAAATTCAAAAAGAGCATTTACATTAATTGAATTGCTGGTGGTGATTTCAATTGTATCATTGTTGATTTCGTTACTACTGCCTGCATTGGCAAAAAGCCGTGTATCCGCTCGGAAGATTCAGTGTTCTAGCAATATTCGCAGTTTGCTTCAGCAATCAACAACCTACGCGCAGGATTACTACGAAGAACTGCCTTACAGTCATCCGTTACCGTTCTGGTTTGATTTGCTGCGTGACTACGGTCGTAATGTCGAATTGGTGGATTGCCCGGAAAATACGCATTTAATACCATATACCGGGGCCAATACCTATCTGCCATCCGACGCGCCGGACTACACCGTGAATATCGGGATGAATGCGTGGGTATCCAACCGCAGTTCCAAGGCCTTGTACAAAATCAGCGACTTTTACAAGCCAACGAAAAGTATGCTCTTTGCCGATGTGTACAACAATCCCACTGCTCCCAAGGGAACAGCCTTCGCCCAGTTTAATACATGGCTTACATCGTCGCTTTTGGACTATCGGCATCTTGATAGCGTGAATGTAGGCTATATTGATGGGCATGGCGCAGCACAGCCTGAAAATATATCTGAATACAATGGCAATAAAGACTCACAGTATTTCTGGTTAGGTAAGTTATATGAGTAAGAAAATAGCATTAGCACAGTCAATCAACACATTGGAAGGTTCGATTGACTTGGGTCCTTTGGATGTTGAGCGGCTTGAAAAGATTTGCATTGCAATGAAGCAGGCAAACTATGCTCAGGTGTATTTTGGTGACTTATTTTTTACCATTGAAGCCAGCGATGTCGCATTAGACGACCGTGAAGTACTTTGGGTTGAAAAAGACGTGCAGATTGCTGCACGTTCCGATGCACAGCTTCAGGCCATTCGCGATACGGTTATTGAATCCGGGCTCAAAGTGGGTGGCGTGCATTTTCTTCATAGCCTGCCAGCCCTGGGTTTGCCGGTCGAGAGTATGGCTCCGCTTCATGAAAAGCTTCTGGACATGGCACAGAAGGTGGGTATCCAACGTGCGACCACGCATGCCGGCTGGCGCATGCCCGGTGATCAGCCCTATACCGCAGTGACAACAGATGAGTTGTACGAACAGTCACTTCAAGGCTATCGCACACTTTGCGATCTTGCTGCACCACGTGGGATTCAGATTGCTATCGAAACCGCATGCACGGCATGGCCATGGCTCGACGAACATCCTGACCGAATGCTCGAATTTTTAAAAGCAGTCGACCGGCCCAACATCGGGATATGCCTGGATTCAGGTCACTCTCATGTCGTAGGTTTGGATGTGCCCCAAGTGGTCAAAACGCTTGGAACCCACATCACCGAAACACATTTTCACGATAACTATGGCGGGAGTCACGGCACGTTTCATCAATGTGATCTACACAATCCCATCGGTATCGGCACGATTGATTGGCGTGCGGTGATCAGCGCGATGAATGAAGTGGGATATGCAGGCGTGATCACATTCGAACAACCTGACTTTCAAATCAACTCAACGAACTGTCGTCTATGTACCCAACAGATCAAAAAGAAAAT
>JBICHS010000745.1:0-3547 GCA_043101135.1 Phycisphaeraceae bacterium JB051 | reverse complement strand
AAACAGCAGCGCGACGAGGAGCGCTAAACCGCAAGCGGTTTTGAAACGGGGACATGAGAACCGTTGGACATTGATCATGGTTTACAACTCACTGTTGTTGGTATTGGATGTCGCCACGCTGATCTGAGTCAGACCGGCTTTTCTCGCAGCATCCATCAAGGCGATGGCATCACTGAAAGGCGTGTTGGGATCGGCCTTGATGACAAGCGTCTGCCCTGCGTCCTGCTGAGCCAACTGGCTCATGAGCGCATCGACCTGATTGGCGGTGTAGGTTTTGCCCTGACAGGAAATCTGACCATTGGCATCAAGGTTGATCACCGTCGTACCGGGTTGGCTGACAGTTTGCTGAGGTTTGGCAACGGAGCAGGATTGCGAGCAGGCACAACCGCCGAGTAAGCCCAGTGATAATGCCAGCAAACCAACCATCGACACACGCATCGACCAACCACCGCGGCGACATATCATCGTACGCCTAGCTTGAACGGGTCGTTGCAGTTGATGTTGATCAGTCAGCTGGATCATGGGCACTCCTGTTGCGTTGAGGCAATCACAATTCGCTTTGGAGTTTGGAGGTCGCAATGCTGATGTTACGCAAACCCGATGCACGGGCCACGTCCATCACCTGGACCGCCAAACCAAATGCCGAACCCTTATCGCCACGGACGACGACCATTTCATTGGGGAACTGCTCAGCAAGTTTGGCCATCGTCGCCTGAAGCTGGTCAAGCTTGTAGGGGCGATCACCAATGTAAATCTCACCCGTCTCCGTAATCGTCACGATGATCGGGGTCTTGGACTGGGGGGCGGTGGCAGTCTGCGTGTCAGGAAGCGAGATATCAATCTGCTTTTCCTGTTCACGGAAGACCGAAACAGTCATGAAGAACACCAGCAGCAGGAACAGCATGTCGACCATGGCCGACAGGGGCAGCACCGGCTGAGAGCGTCCGCGAGTCTCAGAAGCAAAACTCATGCATCACCCCGCTTCATGTGGTCAGCCAATGAGTGAACAACTTCCTCAGCCGAAGCAAGGCTGCGGGTCAGACGACTCTTGACGATGGAGTAGCAGAAGGTGGCCAAAATGGCGACGATCAGACCGAACATGGTCGTGGCCATCGCCTGACCGATGCTGGTGCTCAGAGCGCTGGATGAAGCAGAGAGTGATTCAAACTTCATGGCAAAGAAGGCCTTGATCATACCGAGCACGGTACCGAGCAGACCAAGCATGGGAGCCACGTTGGCGATGTCCGCCAGGTAGCTGATGCGGTTCCAGAGGATGTCGCTGCGACGCTTACCTTCGGAATCGACCATGTCCATGATGACCGAGTGATCCTTGCCAGCGTTTTCGACGCAGCGTTGGATGATCGAAGCGACAAAGATTTTCTGATGGGTTCGGCAGAAGTGAGCGGCTTCGTCAAACTTCTTAGCCAGGACGAGCTTGTTCACATCATCGACAAAGCGCTGGGGCGCCAGCGTGCCGGTGTTGATGGTGGCGACGAAGAAGAGGAAGAAGAGGATGGCAAAGACGGAGAGCGCCAGGATGATGCCGTTGATGATGGGGCTGGTCTGGTAGAGTTCGATGATGGTCGGTCCCTTGCCGGTCGCCGCATCGATGCCGCCGAGTTCTTCCTGGGCCATGACGACGGTGGTCGCGAGCATGGTAAACACTGCCATTGCCAATCCGACCATGCGGAAAGGAAATCGGTCGGTCATGGTACGTTGCTTCATCATTCAATTACCTCGTGTTGGGTGTGTGTGCGTTGCCGGACGCAGGTGCAGGCAGACACGCCATGTGTCCTACCCGGCAGATGCGATCAACCTGATCTAATGGAAAATTGCCCTGAGTCCCTCTTAACCGTGTGAATGACGCAGTGAACCTTCCGGCTGGCAAGCTGTACCATCGAGATGGAAGTTCGGCTGCGTTTGGTGTTGGGTCACCGTTGAATCAATCACCCAACCCACCATTACCTGACCCGCTCGATCAGGTTTCGCTATTGTAAGCCTCGCAGGGCATGATGCAACAATGAACGCCGATCATTTTCCGATTTCAGACCCTTGCCAACACGGATAAGCCCGCCTGATCAAAAGACATAAGCCCGCAACCGGATAGGTCACGGGCTTATTGTTGATTCATGCGTCACATGCGGAAAACGCTGTGACGTTTAGCACCGGATGTGAATTCGGTGCAGGTGTTTGTCATGAGTCTGCTGAGTCTTGCACCAGAATCACATCTGATGCTCCATCAATGGATGACTGATAGCATGTTTATCACATTACCGCGAAGTCCGGCCACCGCCGCCGCCGCCGGAGGCATTGATGCGACCGAAATACTGGGCGAGGTTGATATTCTGAACCAGGCGCAGTTGCTTGCGGGAGACGTCGGTGTTGTAGATCAGCAGACGCTGACTGGTGTTTTCGAGAATGCAGAGCACTTCGTCATCGTTGCGGGCGCGGAGGGTCATGGCACTGACCGGGGCGTCGTTGACGACCATCGCCGCATTGGCCTCGGCAAGAATGCTTTTATTCTGCAGTTGCATAAAGACCATCGCTGCCAACACAAAAGCTGACGCGAGCAGGGAGTAACAGGCCAGGGTGGTTCTGTTCATGATGCGTATCCTTTCGTGTTGGGGTTAGTTGCCGCGAAGTGCACCGAGCATGCTTGCGCCGTCGATCGGTTCCCAGTTGTCGGTGCCGGAGTTGTAAAACGCCGCCACGATTCGGGCCGAGTTCATTTCAATGATGTAGATGACATCCTGCTGATTACGGCCTTGCGTGGGGCCGGAGACCATCAGGAAACGCGCTGCGGCAAAGCCTTGAGCCTGCGCCGGCTGGGGAGCCAACGTCGTCAAAACCAAGGCCAGGAGCAGCACAACATTCAGCGCGATCAGCGCTGGCAGTGAGCGTTTACCCATCGTATTACCTCCTGTGATGTTAAACCGTCATAATCGGTCGAAGTTGCAAATCGGCGGGGCCGACTGGTCATTTACCATGAGAAGCCGGGGAACAAGCATGTCAGTCAAACGCACGAGCAGCACTGCATTCGCCGGTCACATCACGTAACCAACAAAAACAGGGCAGGTGCATCGTCGCAGTCAAATCAGTCCTGGTGTCCACGGCGAGAACTCCAGACGCTGGCCACGATAATGGCCACCGACAGAATAAACGCAATGAAAGCCGAGAGCCGGTAGCCTTTTTCCGGTGCCTTATCCACACTCAGAGCCTGCGCCCAGATTGGGGATACCGTCACCATCAAAGTCATCAAGGCCACGATAATGGATTGAAGCTTTTTCACAGACATGATGATACGACAGGTCCGGGGGGTGTTCAAGATGTTGGGCTAATTACACGTTACGGATGCAACTCAGGCGAGCCGTGACGTGTCGCCTTTCCATTCTACACAAGCTGCTTGAATCCAGCCCTGCTTATCAGTCGCTCAATAGGAATGAATCAAATTGCAGGGCATGTTGTGCGATGTGTTTTTAACACGAAGGCACGAAGAGCACGAAGGACACGAAGAAAGGCAAAGAGGCATTTTTTGATCAAGTAAAGA
>JBICHS010000744.1:0-6369 GCA_043101135.1 Phycisphaeraceae bacterium JB051 | reverse complement strand
TGAGTTTCCCCAAGGACACCAAAGTCGTTGACGTGTTGGCTGATTTGCGTGCTCATGTCGAGGACTACCAGGAATTCGACGTTCGGTATATCTACGTGGTTGAATCACGATCACGCCCCAAACTCCGTGGGGTGGTTCGCTTAAAAGATATTGTTCTATCACCGGGTCATGTGAACCTCATGGACCTGCGTGTGCTTGAAGCCAAGAGCGTGCCGGTTGTTGCTGATCTGGATGACCTGGAACACTTTTTTGACCGTTATGACTATTCGGCTGTCCCGGTTGTGGATTGGGAAGGCAATATGGTCGGGACGGTGCTGCGTTCAGACGTTCAGGAAGCGGTCGGCGAACGTGCTGACAAAACGTTCATGCGTTTTGGCGGTATTGTCACCGGTGAAGAGCTTCGCACGATGCCCACGGGATTGCGTGCGGTACGTCGGTTGGCCTTTTTGCTGCCGGTATTCATGCTGAGTCTGGCGTCGGCAAGTGTGATTGGATTATTCGAAGAGACGATTAAAGACGTGACGGTGTTGGCGATGTTCCTGCCGTTGGTTGCCGGGCTTTCAGGTTGCAGTGGCAATCAGGCCGTAGCGGTGAGTGTCCGCGAGTTGGCGTTGGGTTTGGCGACCAAGGGCGATGTGATGCGCGTGCTCGTCAAGGAACTGGCAGTCGGCCTGGCGCTCGGTCTGGTCATGGGCAGTGTCCTCTTTGGGATTGCGTATCTCTGGAGCGGTGACACGCATGTGGGGTTGGCCGTGGGGATGGCGGTGCCGATGACGATCATGCTTGCGGTCTGTCTGGGCGGTGTTGTCCCGTTGATCTTGACTGCGATTAAACTTGATCCTGCCATGGCATCGGGGCCGCTGGTGACCACGATGACCGACTTTAGTTCCTTATTCTCTGTCCTGATGATCGCAACGCATATCTTGCATATGCATGGGTGAATTCACTAAAGGGACTAGGGACTAGCGACTTGGGACTAGGGATAAGACAGCATAAAATGACGACAGAGAATGGATCGTAAGAGATGGACGGTGACAGAGGCTTTGAACCAAGGATGTTCACTAACTAGTCGCTAGTCCCAAGTCCCTCAAATACATAAAACCATGGCCAAACGCACGACGAAAAAATCCGCATCCAAGGACATCTCACTCGACGAGAACATTCGCATTTGTGTTCTCTACGGGCCTGAGATGATGCTCAAAAAACAGTACATGCAGCAGCTGCGAAGCATCATGGAAGAAGCTCATGGTGAAGTGCAGACTATCCAGTTCAACGCGTCGGACTGCTCGCTGGCAGAGGTGTTCGACGAATTACGCAGCTACGGCTTGATGCAGCAGTACAAGATGGTCATCGTCGATGAAGCCGATGAGTTTGCCAAGGAGCACCGCGACGCACTTACGCGTTATGCCGACGCCCCGGTGGATCATGGCACATTGGTTCTGCGCAGCACCAAATGGAACAAAGGCAATCTCGATAAGGCCATTGACAAGGTCGGCTGTCTGATCAAATGCGATGCGCCGACCCCAGCGGTAGCAGCGACGTGGCTCGTCGCCCAATCAAAAGTCCACAAATGCAAACTCGATAAGGCAACCGCCCAGATTCTGGTTAGCCGTATCGGCTGTGACCTGATGCGACTGGATGCTGAACTCGCCAAGCTGTCACTGCTTGTTGAACCCGGTGCCAAGATCGACGAAAAACTCATCGATCAGGTCGTCGGCCGATCCAGTGATGAGCAGGCATGGGTGGTCCAGGAAGCCATCCTTCAGGCGTTGAGTAGTGGCAATGCCCTGGGCAAGACGGCAGGGGGCAAAGCCATCGAAAAGATCCACGAGTTGGTGGACCTGTCCAATCAGCATGAAGTATTGGTGCTTTACTTTGTCGCGGACCTGATGCGCAAGCTCAACGTCGCGCTTCAGATGCGTAAAGCCGGTGCTGCCGATGCCGAAATTTCCCGTCAGATGAAACTTTGGGGGCCGCGTCAGACGCTGTTTATGAGTTTGCTCAGAAGGCTGCCCGAGTATCGGGCCGGGGCATTGCTCGATCAGGTGGTTAAAGCGGATGCGGGCTCGAAAAGCGGGCTCGGAAATGCGATGAGAAATCTGGAATGTTTCTGCACAATTCTGTCCGATTCGTTAAACTAATGTTTACACGTTCGACATTGGATTGATGCCGAACCCTGACAATCAAACAAGCACAGCGCAGGCTCAGGAGGAGCCCCCCCCGGCCCCCGGAAGTTTCGATGCCGATTATTCGGTGAAGCAAGGGTGGATTGGGGAAAATTGCATTGGAGGCAAGATGCGTGAGGCGACTGAATTAAATGTCGGATCCCTGGCGAAGCTGTTCATTACAGTGGCTGTCTCATTGACACTTCTTGGTTGCAGCATGCTTGGTCAGTCTGACAGTAAGGCAGACAACACGCCGGACAAATCTGCAGAGCAGGTTATCGCTGCCGATGCTTCAACTGCTGATCAAACTGCAAACGCTGATGACGATCTGAACGCCAAGATTCAAGCGCATGCCGACATGCTCCTTGAAGCGCTTGAGCGTCAGCAGGCTCGTCAACGTCAGCAAGTCCAACGCAAACCCCAGCCGAGTCAAACGCCTGTTGCAAGCACCCATGCTGTCCAGCAACCCAAGCCTGCGCCGGACCCGCAAGTCAATCGTCTTGCATCCGCCTTGGATCAGCAGCGTGGTTCGCGTCCTGCATCATCGGCTACGGTTACCGATGCCAACCCGCTGCCGCAAGTGCAGTGGCTTGATCTGCGTCCGGTTGCACCCGTCACACCCGCTCCCAAAGCCAATGTTGCTTCCACCAAGCCGCAGCCAAAACCTGTCGTCGAACCGACACCTGCCGTTGCACCGGTGCAGATTGTTCCTGCAAGCAATGCCGCCGCCGAACCTGCTGACACGGTTGCATTGACCCACAAACTCACTGCCAACATTCGTCAAAGTGATCAGACAGCTTTGCAAAAGGCTTTGGCATTATCGAGCCTGTCATTAAGCTGCAATGAAAACCTGCTTCAGCCTTCGGACCTGCGAGATTTGAATCCCAATGAATTGCAGCAGGTTCGCAAAATGCACACGCTGGTGTTGCAGACACTGATCAAACAGTCTTCGGAAAAAGCGGATGACAAGCAATCCGGTGCGGATCAGCAGTCAGCCATGAACGATCAGATCAATAAGCTCTTTGGCCCCGCATCAACACGCATCGGCAAGATCGAATTCTGTCGCACAGTCTCGGGCTATGGTGTCTATGAACCCTTTGAATCCACCACGTTTTTAGCCGGTGTCGAACAGCCGTTGATTCTCTACGTGGAGCTCGAAAATTTCACAAGCATTCATGACGGCCAACAGTTCCGAGTCCATCTGTCCCAGGAAGTCGCCCTGTACACCGATGCCGATGGCGTGCGCGTCTGGCATCTGCCCCAGGAACGCATCGTCGATGTTTCCCGCAACAAGCGTCGTGATTTCTTCACCGTCCAACTGCTCCACCTGCCTGCCCGTCTGGGTGTGGGTAAGTACCGTTTGAAAGTCCGCATTCACGACGTCAATGCCAGCAGCTTTGATGAAGTCACCGTGCCCATCACACTGGTCGCCTCACAGAGCACAACAGCTCGGAATGGTGAGAAGCCATCAACCAATCTGCGGAATAACTGAGACGAACAATCCTTTTGATTGGGTTGAATGAATCAGTGATTTTGTGATTCACATGGCCTGCTTTCTCCAAGCTGCATATCAATGACCTATTGGGCTGTGATTTGCGATACTTTTCTTGTCAAAACACCGTTTGAACCGAAAAGTATAGTGATACACGGCATTTTGCAGGTGATGGAGTTTTCCTATGTCCCAATCGCAATCGGTACCCCATGCACAGTCAGTAGCACGTGCGGCTGAGCACAAAGTTGAGCAGATATTGCGTTGGCCGGATCATGTGTTGACGGTGTTGTCGTTGTGTGTGCTTGCTGTGGTGCTGGTGCAGATGATGGTGCCGATCTTGCCGATCATCCATTTTGATGTGGACCCGCGGTCGGAGTCTGCAGGGACAGCAATCACGGTAATGGGTCCGACCGCCAGTGCGTGGATATCGGTGATCGGGATGGGGCTCAGTGCGCTGGTGATGATCTTCCATCATCTGGCGGGGCGGAAGATTGCCTGGACCAGTTGTATCCTTGCCATGATCGGCATGGGCTTTTGCTGGTATCACATGGGCGACAACGTCCAGAGCATGCATCGCTCAATGCTCTGGGCCGGTGCGATGGCGATTGCATTAGCAGGTCGACACCTGGCTGAACACGAACGGTTGAGACGCTTGGCGGTGGCATCGTTACTTGCCATGCTCATCCCGATGGCCTTTGGCTCGATTATATTTGTGCTCATTGAACATCCTGCGACCGTCAAAATGTTTCAGGAAAATGAAGAGGCTTTTCTCTCCGCTCGCGGTTGGGCTAAGGGCTCAGCACAGCATCAGCTTTATGTCCGGCGGTTGATGTTCAATGACGCGACGGGTTCGTTTGGCTTGTCCAATGTGTATGGCTCGATTCTCGCGTCGTTGACCTTGCTGGGCGTGATCGTCAGTGGTCATGTTGCAAGACAATGGCGGGCAACGTGGTCGATTGTCCCCGGTGCAGCAGTGATTCTGGGCTTGGCAGCGATTTACCTGACACACTCCAAGGGTGCTGTCGCGGTGCTTGTTGCAGGTGGAATTCTTTGCATCGCCTGCTGGTGGATCAGTCGGACGACAGAGCGTTCACGCTTGACTTTGCCGATACTCGCGTTGCTGCTCATCGCAGGTGCGTCGCTGGCAGTGGTTGCCCGTTATGAGTTTGGTGGTATTCCCAAAACAGACAAGGGCGAACGCAGCCTGCTGTTTCGTTTTCAGTATTGGCAAGGCGCAACGCGTGTTGCAGGCCATATGTCCACGGACACGCTTTTCTGGGGACTTGGTCCCGGCCAGTTCAAGCAAGCCTATGTCATTTACAAAGACCCGCTCAACCCCGAGGAAGTCACCAGCACGCACAACGTTTTTATGGACCAGGTCCTTTCACTGGGGATTGGTGGCCTTTGCTGGAGTCTGCTATTGGTCGGCTGGGTCTGCAAGGGCGGGCAGTTGGCAGGAGAGGAACTCACCGCTGTCCCTGATCCGCATGCACTATTGGCACCCAAGGGAGTCAAAGACAAAACGATAATCGTAGTCTGCGCGTTAGCCTTGATGCTCTTTGGTTGGCGGTTTGCTGTTCAATCCATCGCGCTACTAACACCTGAATCTTTACTCGGATTCACCGGCGGGGCGATTGGTTTTATCGTCTTGACCAGTGTGCTCATCAGTGAAGGTTGGTTGACGGATTCCGCAACGCGTGCTGGCCTTTTTGTTGCAGCAAGTGCGCTGTTGATTCACAACCAAATCGAGATGACTTTCTTCCATGATGGTGCCTGCATCGTGGCGATGTTCATTGTTGCTTTAGCCGGTGCGGGGCATTTGCATCGAGGTCGGGATAAAACCGAACCCAACGAAAAACCCTTTGTTTTCAGGCTTGTTTTGCCCGCTGCGATGATTGCCTTGATGGTGATGACAGTGACACGCGGGGCTAAACCCATGACGGTTTTTCAGGGGCATCTTGCCAACGCGGCAGCTCAGTTGCAGTTCTCACATGCACAGAATCAGGCTGGTCAGAACGGCAGTGACGCGTTTCTCAATGCCATCGGCTATTTGGAGCAGGCCAATGCCACCATCCCCAATTCCCCCAAGGCGTGGCATTGGCGGATTCAGTTGTTAGCCGAGTTGGCTCAGGGGCAACATCGTATCGGGCAGATCAGCCGAGCGAATCAGATGTTCACCCATGCCGAAGCACTCAGCGCCAAGGCCATGGAGGCTTGCCCAAAGAACCTTTCGATCATGCGACAGAAAGCCAACCTGCAGTTACTTGCTGCCAGATGGTTTGATGAACCGGGCCGTAAGTTCAACGCGATTTCTGCCTGGAGTGAGATCATTCTGCTTAACCCCTACGGCATTACGGATCACATGGCGTTGGCGGATTTGTACTGGGAAGTGGGGCGTGTGACGGAAGCCAAGACCATGTACGAAAAGACCATCAAGCTCAGCGATCAGGCTTATCTTGATCCGGGTAAACAACTCTCGGAGAAGGATCGTGATCGCTGCATGACACGCATTCGCCAAGCCAGTGAGAAGGTTCAGGCGGGTTCGTGATTTTTGGGTGATGATGTTACAAGGCTGCCGAATCAAAATGACATGGTTATAAGCACATAGCCCGGTCATTTTGGCCGGGGGTTAGCGACGCAATTACAGTTGGGTTTAATCAATTCACATTCGGTTGCATTTTGTATCGCAGCGGGGTATCCCCAATACATGCG
>JBICHS010000743.1:0-5825 GCA_043101135.1 Phycisphaeraceae bacterium JB051 | reverse complement strand
TGACAGTGTGTTTACAGGGTTTCTATTCATTTACCACCATGGTGGCCATATCACGATCACTGAATCAACCGAATATCGTTGCATGAAAATTGTCATTCCAGAATCACAGATAACCACCGATTTGAATGAGGCAGATTATTCCTGGCTTGACGATGTTTTCGACAATCTTGAAACAGCGTGGTATTAAAGCGACATCACTTGACGTGCACGGTCATAGAGTTTCTGCTTCAGTGCAATGGGTTGGAGAACATGCAGGTAGTTGTGGTATTGCCATACCCACTCTGCAATTTCATCAAGTCCATCGACCTCAAAACACAAGGTCATATTTCCTGAGTCATGCATCATTAGCTCTTGCGTATGGTGCCACTGTTTTGATGTTAAGAAACCCGGAGCAGCTTTATCAACCTGGACTTTCACTTCATATAGAATACCTGAAGGCTGTATTCGCCATGCCATCTTCCAGGCATTGACAATGTGGGCCGGTGGTTTATGGAAACGATTCTCTGTAATGACAGGCCGATGGATCTCTTCCAGGGCAATGGAGCAAAGTACCCCAGCAGGTTGAACTTTACCCCACACATACCACTGAGAATCAAAAGCTATCAAATGATAGGGATGTAGACGCACTTGCTTTCGACCTGACATCGATTTATTCAATTCACACATGATTGGACTACGTTTATCGATTGCTTCCAGAAACATGGAAACGTTCTGCTTGAACTTCGCATTCTCATGATTCCTCTCTTCAATGATGGTCATATGTGGAGTAGAAGAGTGCTCGTACATGTCTCTCATCGACTGCGGTAATAATGCCAACAGTTTTTGAAATGCCTTAACCGCTAGTTCCGTATTGGGATCATTAATATTTTGTCGCAACTGAGTGTACAAACCTGCCAGCGCAATGCATTCTTCGATATTCAAATCATTAATAGGGAGCATATAGGAAGAACAGATTTGATAGCCCTTGTGGGGATCAAAGAAATAGGGTACCCCGCATGACTCAAGCAATGATAAATCGCGAAATGCAGTACTGCGACTAATCTTGAACTCATTCATAATGTCATAGATTGACACATTCGCATTCGATTGAATGAACGTAATCATCTCAATGAGTCTTTTAAACCGTTGCTTACCCATATTTATTTTTTCCCAGAATTCGAAGACAGATAATTGTAGGCGACAAAATCATCATCACGCCACTATCTGACTTGTATTTAAGCTGAGAAATCATAGCCCACAGAAGTGAAAAATTCTTGTTTTTTTTCATGTATGAATGACACTCGTCAGATAAGCTATACTTCAATGAATGACATATACCCTATTGAACAAAATCAACTGACACGTTGGGGCATCGGGGAAGATGGTGAACCATCAATCCGACTGATCCCCCGTTCTGGCTCTGATCCTGATCGACGTGATGAGATCAACCAGGAACTCAACGACAAGATCAACGAAGCTTCTGCACAGCTGCTGCTGTGGGAGCGTCAGTTACTGCGGCTGGCTGGGAGCACCTCATACACAGATCAGATGCTGGCCCTGTCATTGACGGTGCAGCATGCCGAGTTGATGGGCAAGGTGTTCCGGTGGGAGAAGGACTTGTTCACCGGCCTGATCGCCGCGATGCAGGAAGCCAGTGCCAATGCACCTGAAATGCCCGAACTTTACCAGGACATCCATCATCCCATGTTCGATGAATGGCACGCCAAGATGGAAGCAGGCGAACTTGATGATGAATAGCCTTTGTATGCCCCACATCCTGTAGACACAAACCACATCCAGTCGATATAGTGTGCATATCGATCCTGTGCCTGTTCTTGGGTAGGCTGGCACAACAGGTTTGCACATCGTCATGTCATCGTCACCCCGCGGCCGATCCGGTCGCGATTCCCATTTCACACCCGAAGAAGAATCCAACCTTTGCACGGAGAACCTTGCTTGGGCTGAAGCTTTGCTGCGCAAACACTATGGCAAACGATCTATCGAATGGGCTGGCGAAGGTCTGCTTGAAGCGTGTCGTGCCTACGATCCTGAACTGGGCGATTCATTCCGCGGCTTTGCAGCAACGGTGATCCTTCGCACGGCTGCCCGGGGTCTGCGTCAGATGTTCGGTGCCCCCGAGTCTGCCAAGAACCAGGCCATGTCCCGAGCGGTGCAATACCAGGAATACGACCAGCCAACGCAAACCATCGAGCTGGTTCCCCAGGACATCTCCCCCACTGAATTGAACCCCGACCAGGCTGACGAATTCGTCGCGGTCCTTGAATTCATTGACAGTCAACCGGCCAAAAGCAGGCTCATCGGCCTTGGCGCCATCATGACTGGTCTTTCCCCATCCCAACTTTCACAGGTGATCCATGTCGACAAACGAGAGGTTAAATCCAAGCTCCATCGTCTTCAACGACTTGTATCAGTTGCTTGATGCAGTGATGCTCGCTGGTGCTGAAATGTCCATGGGCAAGGGGCAATCCCTACTGGCACGCATGAGCATCAGTCGCAGACAGCACAGCTGGCGATTGCTCTACTGGTACATGGTCATCCTGCAGGCTCACGGCGTGGACATGCGGATCCGTGGCTACCAATCTGTGGTGCGTACCGGATCAATGACCTTCTCCAGCCAACATCACCCCCTGTTGGTACGTGCTCACCGGCGATGGTATCGAGCCCGGGGCAAACAACTTCCAATCGATATTCATCTGGACAAACCAACGCTCTGTATCTGGCTCACCGGTGCGCTACGAAGATGGGCGATGCGGGATTGCAACTCAAAGACCGTGACGCTTTCGACACCGCCATGCCACCCCATGAGCCTCTCAGGTCTAACCAGCCAGTTGCAGGAGCACCTGCCGATTGAGGGAACCAAGCTGCTGCAGCGAAGTGCACGGATCAAAGTGTCCGCACAGGATGCCGTTGCGTTGGTTGATGGCATGGTTCCAGCGAATGTTTGGAGATATTGATGGCTTTCCCGACAGGATACACATACCGAGACCGCATCTGTCTGAAAGAGACGATGGTTGATACGTCAGATCAGACGATGGATGTTGTTTTGCCGATCACAGCGTTGTCATCATCTCTCCAATCGCTGATGAATAGTGATGGCTCGGATCTGCGGATCTCCAAAGACGATGGCACGACGCGATTAGCTCATGATGTGATTCTTGATGCTTCCGGCAATGCATCGGAGTTACATATCTATGGCGTTTGGAACTACAACGCCAAGACCTACATCAAAGTATGGGCCAACGGAACCGACACCTTGGAAGCTGCTGGAAGCACTTACGGTCAGCATGCAGCCTATGCCAGTGCGGTCGCAGCTTTCTGGCCACTGAATAACGATCCGGACAGTGATGCGTCAGATGCAATTCTTGATCGCACATCCAACGCCTACCACGGCACGACGAATGGCACTATGACTGCGTCCAATTTGCTTGATGGCAAGATTGGCAAAGGCCTGGATCTAAACGGGACGACTCAATACATCAGTCTGTCGAACAGTATTGTCACCGGCTCAACAGTTGCAATTGAGCTGTGGTTTAAACTGGATTCTGCTCATACATGCAAGCTATTTGAGCACAACTCAGCAGCAGGTTACTTCAAGGTAGGCATCTCAAGTGGCGTTGTGGACTTTAACGTTGTGTCTTCAGCAGGTGATAAAACAATTACCTCCGGATCACGTGACAATACTCAATGGACACACGTTCTGGCAGTCGCAGTTGAGAATGGAGACATGAAGCTGTGGGTTAATGGCTCGTTGGTTGCCAATGATACGTGCGGCACATTCTCAGGGATCTCGACTTATGGCACCGTCATTGGTGCAGACCGTCGTGGTACACAATCGTGGACCAATGGCATGGTGGATGAAGTTCGAATCACACATGCGAACCTCAGCACCTCTTACGCGAAAACACGTCACAATATCGAATCCGATGTAGTAGCGGCATGGGACACCGCGGTTTATGGCACGGATGCAGTGGCTCTTGGCACCACGCCAATCGACGTAACGATCGATGTGCCGGATGCAACATTCGGCTCCCCGCTCTCCGGCACAGTGACGTTGTCAGGTTCACCGGTCGACGGGGCAACGGTCAACATCTTCAATGAGACGGACGGCACCCAGGCAACCGAAACTACCAACGCATCCGGGCAATGGTCACACATGGCCAAACTCGGAAAAAATTACACCGTAACTTTTGAATATGAAACTGGCGGCAACAAGTACACCGCTTTGCCGCACTCTTACGTGGAGACTTAAACCATGGCGAATACAGCCTATTTATCCGGCGTTGCCGCAATCTTGGATGGGTCAATTGATCTGGACACCGACACACTCAAGGTGATTCTGTGCAATTCGACCTACACTCCTGCCAACACAGACGACTTTGTCGACGAAGGTGGAGCAAGTGATCCGATCGACGCCGAAATCAACGTAACTGGCTACACGCCGGGCTATGGCAACTCAGGTCGCAAGACTGCCAGTGTCACTGTCACAGAAGATGCTGCCAATAATCGTATGGTTGTATCGCTTGCTGATATCACGTGGACTTCAGTTGCATCCGGTGTCACCATCACACACGCCATCCTGATCAAAGAAGGTACCAGCGACGACACGGACAGCCAACTGATTGTTGCTTGGCCTGTGACCGACGGCGCGACAAGTGGCAGTGATGTCGTTCTGTCTGGTGCCAAGTTTCGATTCACAGTTCCTGCCTAATCAACCATGCCTGTTTACACGCCCCCTGCCAATAATGCATTGGACGCGGAGTTGGTGATCTACACACCTACCGCCAATAATGCATTGGATGCAGATTTCACGGGGTCACTCTCAATCACGCCAGTCGACATCGTGATTGATGTGCCTGACGCATCATGGTCTGGCCTGGCCAAGATCATCACGCCAGAACCCATCGAAGTGACGGTCGAAGTTCCAGACGCGACATTCACCACGCTTGTTGACCTGGTGATTGAGCCTGATCCGATTGAAATTAGTGTTGAGGTTCCCGACGCGACACTGACCATTCAGCCTGTCGTGGTTCTGGGGATCACGCCGGTTGAGACCACTGTAGAAGTTCCGGACGCCAGCCTTTCGATTCAACCGGTCGTCACACTCGGTACGACACCGATCGAAGTCACGGTTGAAGTGCCGGACGCGCTTTTCCTCAAAGACTTGTTGATCATTCCAGATCCGATCGAAGTGACAATTGAGGTTCCCGACGCAACATTCAACCGGCTGGCCAATCTGGCAAACTGCTTTCTGGTCTATGAAAACGGCTATGTGCACCGGGTTATTGCAGCACCTGCAGCACAATTAAATCTTGAGGGGCTGTTTCCGAAGGGCCTCTGGACACTCGGCCTGTCCTACGTTGACCAGTACGGCAACGAATCGTCTCAGGCCATGATCGAAGTGGAGTTCGATTCAGACGGTCATGTGATCAGCCAGCTGCGTGAAATTGACACCATTGAAGCTGCACCGGTAGCAGGTGGTTACATCGCACTGATCATCACGCTGGAAGATAAGCAAGCCTGGCACCGCGATCCCACTGGGTTTGAAGTATTCGACACGGCTTCACAGTCGGTCATAGGCACGATCACAGCGCCTGGCAATGGGGCATACATCACTGAAGCGACAGCGGGCCCATTCACCCATGGACAAACCAAACGACTCAAGGTGCGGCCGTATGATGTCAGTGGTTATGGTGTTTGGTCAGATGCGCCGTCGGTGGTGGTGTTTGCTTTGGGGCCGGTGGCTCCGGTGGTTGTGTGCTGATCTTAAGCAATTTTATCATAATCAATTTTCTCCAGCAATTGTCTAAAAAAATCTTCCATTTCCT
>JBICHS010000742.1:0-5520 GCA_043101135.1 Phycisphaeraceae bacterium JB051 | reverse complement strand
TTTGGATCCGGGAGTTGACTTGCCCTGATTTTAAGCAAGAATAAATTTAGTAAAACGATTACTGAAAGTTGAAGCATGGCTCGAAAAGCGAATACCAACCGACCGACACTGGCGATGATTGCCAAGGAATGTGGCGTCTCCAATGCAACGGTCAGCCGCGTCCTGCGGGGGGATCATGCTCATGGTTTTTCGGTTCGACCTGAGGTTCGGGATCGGATCATGCAGACGGTTGCCAAGCTTAATTATCGTCCTGATCTCACCGCTCGATCGCTTCGAGCTCAGCAGACGCATGTTATTGCGGTGCTGGGTTTGAATCACCAATGGAAGAGTTCGTCAGATGTTAATAACGCAGCAATTGGGGCAGCAGTCGATGTGCTCCATGAACTGGGTTACAGCGTTTGTACCAGCTTCCCCAAGCCGACAGCCGATGGCTCTTCGGAAGGTCAGCTCCCGCCATGGCGTGTTGATGGATACCTGTTAGTGGGCATTCAGACGAACAAGAGCCTTGTCGAAGTCGAAGCCAGTGGCATTCCTTACGTGGGGATCAACACCCGCGTGGGTGACAAGGGCTATGCCTGCCAGGTGGACGATGCGATGGGCATCAAGAAGGTACTCGATTATCTGCAGGAGATGGGGCATCAGCGCATTGCTTACCGCAATGGCTCTGCCGACCGTGCACGACCGGACTCACACGCGGTGCAGGATCGTCTGACTGCCTTTGTCAACGAAATCACATCGCGCCAATTACCCTTGCTTGACCATCATGAATCGATGGTGATGGATGACAAGGAGTTTCTCAATCAAGCCTTGTCTGCCAAGGCGACGGCGATTCTGTCATACGATCTGACCGAGTCGATTCGCCTGATGCAGGCCGCGTATCAAATGTCAGTCAACATTCCCGGGGATATCAGTTTGATTGGATTCAATGACGAATATCCTGCTGCCTTGCTCACACCACCGTTGACGGTGATGGGTGTTCCCGCCCGTTCGATGGGACGCCAGGCAGCGGTCATGCTTGTGGACCTGCTTCAGGGACGCAAGGTTGATGAACGTATTCGCGTGTTTGAAGAGCAACTCATCACCCGCCAGTCCGTGGCACGTGTTTAAGTTGCAGGACTTATCGCTTCAACGCCCAATTGCAAAAGGACCCCGTTATGCAATGGATGCCTAAACGACATGATGGTGAAACACACGGACGTGGTTTTACCCTGATTGAATTACTGGTTGTGATCTCCATCATTTCACTGTTGATCTCAATCCTCTTGCCGGCATTGTCCAAAGCGCGCGAGGCGGCAGAACGCACGCAATGCGCAACACAGATGAGGCAGGTCGGCATGGCCATCTACGGTTATGCGGATATCTTTGAAGGATGGTTGCCACCGGCTGCAGGTAACTCCTCAATCGGGACCAAAACATGGTTCTACAGTCTTGAAGATTTCGATCTGATTCAAGGCTACGATGTCAGCGATCAGGACAACAGCTCCATCATGAATTGCCCAACGGCATTCCGCAACGTCGCACTTTCACGAACCTATGGCATTAATACCAAACTCGGTGCGGACTGGGACAAGAAAGCCCTGGCTCACATTGACCGACTCCGCGTCCCCAAGCCGCTTAATGACATTGTCCTGCTGGGCGAAACCAAACCCAACTCATCGGGATCTTACTACTCAGACAGCATTCACTATGGCAGTGCTGCCAACTATGTCCATGGCAATCAAGCCAACTTCGTCTTCCTAGATGGCCATGTCACAACCACCAAGGACGGCGAGGAATACCGCGACAAAATCTATTGGTGGTTAGCCAACAGCGTCAAGTAAAGCAACATACAAATTAAAACAAACCCTCTATTCTCAGGTGAAACGCATATGAATTTCATTGTGAAAACATCTTTGGCTATCGTACTGTCTCTAGCGACACTGACGCAGGCCAAAACACGAATCCCAACACCCGCATCTTTGGTGCCCTCCAATGCAGGTAAGCACGGCTTTCTCACCATCAACCCGCAGACCAAACGCTTGATGTTTGAAGACGGCACACCTGCACGTTTTTATGGCGTCTGTTTCCAAACTTATCTCGAAGCGACCAGCCCCATCAGTGATGAGGATATGACCACGTTGCTTGATGATCTCAAAGAGATGGGTGTCAACGTCATTCGTTTCCAGACGCACACCTCCAAGATGCAGGACGGCAGTCTTGGTGAGAAGATCAACCCCGTCTCGTTGGACAACCGTGACCGCTTTTTCGCCCATGCCATCAAACGCGGGATTTACCTGCACATGAACCTGCACACCCGTGGTTATGGTCAACAGCTAGCCAAGAAGTATGGCGGTAACTCCGAGTGCATTGTCATGATCGATGACATCATTGAGATGAATAACAAGTTCGTTTCCGACATGCTCAATCATGTCAACCCACACACCGGTCGTGCCTACAAGGACGAACCGGCGATCATCTCGCTTCAGTTGGGTAACGAACATCACACCTATTCCCGCGAAGGCTGGCGTAATAAATATGAACGTCACACCGGCCCGATCAAGGAAGAAGTTCAACGCAAGTTCAATCGCTTTCTCAAGGACAAATATGCTTCGCGTGAAGCACTTGCCAAGGCATGGGGGGAGTTACTCAAAGACGGTGAAGATCCGGCCAAGGGTAACGTCCCGGTGTGCAATCCTTACGTCCGTACCTGGAAGGATAAACGCGATCCCAATGCCAAGGAATCAGACATGGTGCTTTTCTGTGATGCGATGCAGGATCGTTATCACAAGATCATGCGTGATCTGATCCGCAACAAAATCGGTGACAAGAAACATCTGATTTCCGACAACGGTTGGATTCGTGGTGATCGCCTCATGCGACAGACCGCCCATGCCAATCTCGATTTGATGGACCTGCAACACTATTGGCCCCACGGCCCGCGTTGGCGTCTGTCTGAAAAGGATGCGTTTGCAGTCTCCACCATCAAGGACATGGGCATCTCCATCCTGGCAAGCATGAACACCGCCCGTGAGTTTGATGGCGTGAAAAAGCCCGGCTTTATCACTGAATACAACTCGCACATGGATAACCAATACGCATGGGAACTCTATCCCGTCCACGCCGTCATGTGTAACCTCACCGGTATCGACGGCACCACCGTCTGGCTGTATCAGTCAGATAGCCGCCCGGTCTGGTGGTCTGCAGATCACTGGTTCTCGTTTAACCGTGTGCATAGTGATGTCCGTGAACGCCTCATCCCGTTTGTGCTCGGTGCCTACCTCGCGCGGGTGGATGTCAAGGAAGAAATCGACTCGGCAAAACTCAAGGAACTTGCCAAACGCGTTGACGAAGGCAAAGCCAAGGGACTGAGTGTTGACTTTGATGCATCTCTGGAAGAAAAGCTTGCAGCCAAGTCCTATGTGTCCTCCGATGAACAGGTCACCATTGACTTCCCGCAAGGTACGATGTTGCTTAACACGCCCAAAGCCATCTTCCATGTAGGCAGTGGTTCATTCAAGCATCCCATTTTCACCTTCACCCCATACAACACCGACGAACGCTACTGCATCGGCCTTTTTGCTTTGGACGGCCAAAGCTTTGAAGATGCCAAGATCATCCGCGTCTTCTCCATCACCGATGGTGCGTTTAACATGCCTGGTTTTGCGGGCAAGTGGCAGGGCTATAACCGATTCAACAAGGCCAGTCGCCGCAGCAGTGATGACGTGGCCAACCAATGGACGCTGGATCGTGCACCTAACATTCTCTACTTCGATTTAATCCGTAACTAATCGCCAATACTCACAAGTCACACACTTTCACAACGCTGCACCTTCGGGGGCAGCGTTGTTTTTTTGAAAGTTAAAGCATTTTCAAGAATGAATCTCCATCCTCCGTCACGCCCACGCAGGGACATGATGCACGTTGTTTTCAAAAGTTGAGCACCGGGTTAGAGCAGTTCAAATCATTAATCTCCACTTTCCGTCACTCCCGCGAAGGCGGGAGTCTAGTGGAATTTGCAATTTTCTACTGCATGCCACTGGATTCCCGCCTTCGCGGGAATGACGAAAAATACGAAGGCATGGAGTTTAATTATTTGAACTGCTATAACACCCGGTGCTCAACTGATCGAGGACGGTGTCGAGTAAGTTCGACCCCTTAAATAGCGGTCATCTTTCTTCATCCATTCGCTTGTGAATTGACGTGCAGAATGTCCCTGCGCGGGAGTGATGGAATGTGAAGTTGAGCATGCGCTCAATCGCGCGGTGACACACCGCGGCTCGCCTGAATGGTGACGGAAGTTGGTGTTTGCTGCTAAAACAGTTTGAAGCACTAGCCAGGACGATTGTTCAATAAAGTGAATCGGATGGGGTATTCAGAATTGTTTGATAGACAGATGTCTACCATTTACCGAATCAACATGCCATGGCGATCAGCGATCACTTCGTCGGTTGCATGACGTGCGATGCGGGTGACTTCCAGTGCGTCTTCCGGTCGACAGAGGTTGCCCAGTTCGCCGGTGATCAAGGCTTCGCGGAAGGCAGCATACATCCCATGGAAGTTCTTTTCGCCGTGGAATTCGAGTTGGTACGTGCCATGATCATTGCGCAACTCAAAGTGGTTGAAGTTGCGGTCATAGCGAATCATCCCGCGTGTGCCGATGACTTCGTAGATGAAGTGACTGATTTTATCTTTGGTGGTGTGGCCGAATGAGTAGCTCATTTCGACCATGGTGTGACAGCCGTTGTCGTGATCCATGTGACACCAGACATGATCTGGGGCTTCGTACTCATCGACCCATGCACCGTGGCTATGGAAGCGGACGATATTGGAGCCTGTCCACCATCGCGCCAGGTCGATCTGATGCGTGCCGCAGTCCACCATGGGACCGCCTTCATCCATACGACCTTTGCGGCGGGGGTCTTCCACCCAGTAGTCTGGTTGGTTGAGCGGGTCAGGTCGGTAGAACTTGCCATGACAATCCCAGTTGTAAACCAGTCGCATGGAACGCACATCACCGATGGCATCCTGGGCAATGAGTTCCTTGATTTTCAGAGCACATGGGCTGAATCGGTAGCAGAAGCCCACGGCCATCAGCAGGTCCGCGTCATCCATGATCTCGATCATCTGGCGGCCTTCGTGCTCGTTCATCGCCAAAGGCTTTTCACAGAGCACAGGCAGGCCGTAGGCAGCGCAGTCGATCACATTCTGGATGTGCGCCGGTGCCGGGGAACAGATGGCCACCGCGTCAATGCCACAGTTGAAAAAGGATTCGATGTCGGTGTAGGCATGTGGGACCGAGTAACGATGTGCTTCACGATGCAGGTTATGTTCATCCGGATCATAGAGCGCATGGATGGTCAGCCCGTCGGTATCCATGATAGCCGGCAGGTGTCCCCATGAGGCGATCACGCCACATCCCATTACACCAATCTTGAAATTCATCACTGCTACTCCACCAAGTTCCTCAAACACCACAGGAACTCACTTCGGTGTGTCTCGCGTCCAGTCTCGTAAAGTGGATGCATTGCTTATCAAGACATC
>JBICHS010000741.1:0-5735 GCA_043101135.1 Phycisphaeraceae bacterium JB051 | reverse complement strand
ATGTAAATGTGCTGCCGGTCGGCAAAGCTCAATGCAGTCGCACGTTCAAAGGTCACGCCATAGGCATGCGTCGGGCCAAGGTGATCCAACGCTTCGACATACTTGACCTGCTGGGGCTGGATCCCGCCGACCGCGTAGGCGTCCATGGCAACTTTCGCCCGGTCATGCGGCGGATTGCCTTCGATGCCTGTACTGGCAATGTAGTGCGTATCCGCAGTGAGACCACGTTTTTCAAAAAGCTCCCGACGCGCGACGACCAGGCCTTTGTAATTCACATCCACATGCCGAACATAGAACCACGTGCGCATGACGTGGTCAGCCAGGTTCATCTGATGCTTATCAAGAAACGCTTCATAGTCATCAAAAATACATTGCGTCTGATCGAAGCTGCTGTGTTTGCGGATGCCGATGAGATTGGTTGACCAATGATGCGCTAACGCACCACGATCCAAGGTCAGCGAATGATCATCGCATTGAATGTTCAGTCCACTTGGATCGAAAACATGCTGAGCCCACATCGAAACCTTGGCAGGGGGAACCGGGGGTTGACCGGTCCAAGACACGGCACAGGGTGGATCATTGTGCTGCGGGTTGGAGAATGCGAAGGCACGTAAATCCGGTTGCTGATTGTGTGGATCGCTGCAGAAAAACCGACGGCAAATGCCCGTGTCCAACTTCAGCCCCAGTGCATCAATCGCTTGATGATAGGCCGCTTCAAGCCAGCTTAATTGCTGCGAGGTCGGGCCATGATCCAACGGCGTGAGACACAGCTCGTATTCGCTTACACCGCTGGCTCCCGTGAACTGGCTGTAACACACGTCCACCGGCACGCCCTCGGGCTCAAACCGGTGATAAGCGATTCGCGCTGCGTGGGATGCTTCGCATGACACTGGATTATTTTCAGATTCAACATGCATCATTTCGTCCTTTCAACAAATACAACCTGGGGTTGATTGGAACGGTAACTTTCAAAAACAATTCACGAACCCGTCGCCTCGGCAACAGGTGCAGTCTCCGGCTCATCGGCTCGTCGTTTGAACTTCAGCCACAACCAACCGGCGGGCAACGTCAACAACACCAACACCTGGGCTCCAATTGTTTCGCGGGTCGGGAAAATGCCTAACCAGCTGATCATCGGCAAGCCGTCAATCGAAGTCGTCGGGATCATCTGGCTGACCTGCAATTCTAAAATTGCCTGCCCTGCAAAGACAAACGCCATGGCAAAAAGCAAAATGGCTGTCGCTGAGAAAAACAGTCGCAACGGCAAGCGGATCGAAGCGTAACGCACAATCACATACACAATCGCCAACGCCACCACCGCGATGCCCATGCCCGCCCAGATCGCATTAAGCTGCCCCGTCGAGCCGCCGATCAACGCCTGATAAAACAGGATGGTCTCGGCACCTTCCCGAAACACTGCCAAAAATGCGACCGAGCCCAGGGCGAACATACCGCCTGAGCCGATGGCTTTATCCATGTTTTGCTTGATGAAACTTTTCCATCGATCCGCATCGCTCTTGGCGGTCAGCCAGAAACTCACGTAAATCATCACCACCGCAGCAAGCAACATCGTCCCGCCTTCGAGTGCTTCCTTGTTTGAGCCACTGGCCTGGATCACGACATTTAAAAGCCATGCTGCCCCGACACTGCAAATTAACGCTGCCACCACACCGCCCCAGATCACTTTGACCTTGTGGGCATAACCGGATCGTCGCAGATAGGCCACCAATGCCGCAACCACAAGCATCGCTTCAATGCCTTCACGAAAGAGGATGACAAACGATTGGGTTGTACGCCCCCAGAAACTTGGTGCCGCTTCCCCGCTGGAATAATGTTCGACAGCATAGTTCATGTCGACTTTCATTTGATCCCATGTTTTAAGCAGTTTTTCTTTGGGCTCACCGCGCATGGATTGGCTGATCATCAGGCTGAAACCCGATTCGATTTTGAGCATATGCGCGTTGTCTTTGAGGCCGAGTGTGAATTCCATGCCACTGGTTTCGAAGATGTCGAAGTAGAGACGCGAGAACTCATTGCCGGTTTGCAGCGCGGATGCCGCCGTGTAGTTATCCATGGCCGCATCACCGCGCTTGATGATCTGATCGACCACCGGGCCGTAATTTTCAGTGACACCTTGACGAATCGGGCCGTCTTGGGGAACCGTCGCAGTTGGCTGTGTGGCCATGTTGGGTTGGTCACTTTCCTGGGCTTGGCACCAATGTGTCATAAACAACGCAGCAAGGATTGGGATAATGATGATGTTCAACTTCATGTGATAAACCTTATGACATTGCGATAAACCGCTGGACCTGCTGCTTGAGCATGGCAGCGGCCTTGGGGTTGTCATTGTCTCCGTATCGAATTTCAATGTAACGTGCAGTGATGTCCTCTAAAGCCTCGGTTAATTCCGGCTTCTGCTCACAGGTGCGTTGCAGATAATCACGCGGACATTCATGGGGCATCTTGGGGATGCCGAGCTTCTGAAGTTTGTTGCAAAAATCAGTCCATGATTTCGTCACTGAGTCCATGGGCTTGCGTCGGCGCCACCAGGCAAAGACAAAGTAGACACTCAACAACGACACCACACCGCCTAGCCCCACGAGCATCAGGTCCAGCCAGTTGCTCTCTTCCATGCCCACGCCTTTGAGCACCTGCATTTGCCGATCAGGGTTGTAGTTGATCACCCATGACTGCATCGAGCCCAGCAGTGAAGCAAAGCTTGGCAATTCCCATCGCTTGGAGCGTGTCGGAGAAGTGGTTTGCGGCTTGGTTTGGGGTTTGTCCGAAGACGATGTGACCGGTGGCGTTTGATCCTCTTCGAGCTTGATTTTGGGTGTTGAAATTTCAGTCTCTTTGGCAAGGACGGTCTTACGTTTTTCAACCGGTGGTTGGATAATGTCCTTGGGTTCGACGCGCTGCCAACCTTTGCCGTCATGCCAGACTTCCACCCAGGCGTGAGCGTTGGACTGCTTGACGATGATGAAGTTGGTTAACGCGATGAGCGTCCCACCACGATAACCACTGACCAATCTCGCAGGCACGCCGGCCGCACGCATGAGCATTGCAAAACTACCAGCCAGATACTCCGCACCGCCTTGCTTCTCATCAAAGAAGAATCGGTCAAGCGTGTCACTACCCGGCTCGATGAGGTGTGCAGCATCAAACTGATAATCGCCACCCGCCAGCAGGCTCAAGCCCTGCACCACCAATTCTTCGGAGTCCTGATGCTTGCTCGCCAATTCCTGCCCCAACGCCAGCAAACGCGGGTTGGTGTCCTTGGGCCACGCCAATGATTGTTGACGAACTTCATCGCTGAGTGTTGAACCCAATCGATACTTCAAATACGAAAGCATCGGGAATTTGGGTTCCTTGTCATCAATCCTGCGGATACTCAAAAGTTGAAAATCACTGGAAATAAAGGCTTCCGGCGCCGGTGCAGCAGGTACGTCCAACGCAAAGAGCCAACGCCCGCCGTTGGGCATCACGTGCAGCGTGTAGCGCACCGGATCACTTTTGAAAACCAACTCACGATCCAGTGCAGCCTTGGAACGAATCGATCGGCCAAGCAACTGCGTCCGGTTGTCCCAACCTTCAGCCAGGTTCCACGTCACGCCGTTGTAGTCATAGTAAACCGGCCCCCGCCAATACAGGTCACTCTTGTAAGGTACCGCGCCTTTGAACTCCGCAATGACCACAGTTTGGTCATCACCTTCAATGCCTTGTTGCGAATCACCGGGTGCTAATGACGTCACTTTGCCAAAGTCTGACGAACCGCGATCCATCAACGCTTTGACCGGCAAGCCAAACGCCAAACCAATGTCCCACAACGGACCGGGAATGCGCGGGAAAGTGACGAACAGCAACAACATCAACGGCAAGCCAAGCAGGTACAACTGTCCTGCACATCGAAACAGCATGCTGCGTTTGAGCACCGTAGGATCACCATGAATCGCTACCAGACTCATCGTCATCGAAAAGATCACGATCAGCATATGTAGTGCGCTAAGCAGGTTCTCCCAATACAGCGCACCGATGGCAGCAAGGATCACCGAGGCAAAAATCAGCAGCAGGTAATCTCGGCGTGTGCGTGCTTCCGCCCACTTGAGAAACACGACAATCACAAAGAAGCTCAGCACTGATTTGCCGCTGAACAAACTGTCAAAACTCAACCAAACACCAGCCGATGCACCGGCAAGTAAACCGATGACAATCAACTTGGCCAGCACTTTGCCACGTATTGGTGTGATGTAGGGCAATGCCGAGGCGATAAGGACAATACCGCCGACCCACAGGGGTAAAACAAAAAGTCCGGGCAATGCCGTGAGGATCAACGTCAACAAAACCCATCGCGTGTAGTGGTTCTGGTTCATGCCGACACCTCACTCTCGCCATAGGTTGCCAGAGCACTCAGACAGCGATGCATGTGTGATGATCCATCCGTCGGCTCGATGCTGCTGCCGGGAATCTCCAAGCCGTATTCACGATTTTGTGCATGAGCCTCAAGAATCCATTGGCAAAGTTGCGAGAGTTTTTCTTCGACACCAGTTGCCTGCACATCATCCCAACGCAGCCACAATGCGGGGCGTCCTTGTGCGCCGTCAAACTCTTTGGTGTAGAGTTCGTCGAATCGTGCCATGGCTTGCCAGTGGATGCGAGACATCGGATCGCCGGGGCTGTAGCGGCGCATATCGGTAAACGTGCCGGACTCGGCTTGGAGGTGTGCCTGTTTGCCGATGGGTTTGTCGGGTAATGGTTGATTGCCTGCTGGTTTTGGATACACCATGCACTCGGGCAAATCAGCTGTCGAAAGTTTCGCCTGAAAGATGCCCAATGGGAAGCAACTGCCAATGGATGCGGCTATGGGTTTGAGTGTCCCGCGTTTTTTGGCAGGTCTCTTGAGAACCAATTCCGTTTGCTCGCCGCTGACCAGATGGCATTCACTGCCTTGCGATCCGGATTTGGAGATCGGCAGGATGCCGTGTCGGTTACGTGATGCATCGTTCTGGATGTTCATTCGATACACCGCGTCCTGACCTGCAAAGACCGGTTGGGCTTTCCAATCCGAAACAACCAATCCTTTGAGGTTCATCCGCGTGTGATACCAGCCCACCATCGCAACGGCCATGAGTAAGAACGTCATTGCAAAAATCAGGTTGTTGGTATAGTTCACCGACATTAAAAAAGCACAGAAAATCAAGGCTAAAAACCCATAACCTGACGACGTTAAGCGCGTGCAAAGTCTGGGACGCTGCGCCTCAGAACGCCCGGGAAAAATCGAGATGTCGAATAACTTCTTAACCGACATCAGTCCACTTCCACCTTGGAGATAATCTCTTCGCCAATCCGCGTTGCAGACATGCGACCGGCAACGGGAATCAAACGATGGCCCACTGCCCAGGGCAGAACCTTCTGGATATCGCCGGGAAGTAACTTGTCCTGCCCGTGAAGCAAAGCCCATGCTTTGGCCACGCGCAGGAGCCCAAGTCCGGCACGTGTGGACAAGCCATGCTGAAACATCTCAGAATTTCGTGTGAATTCGAGGATGCGATGCAGGTAATCTAGTACCGCGTCGGAGAGTTTGACATCTTCGACCTGTTGTTGAAGTGACAGTAAATCAGCTGGCGTGATCATGGGCTCGATATCATCGAGCATCTTCCTGCGATCCGTGCCACGAAAGAGTTCGAGCTCTGCCTGGCGGTTGGGATACCCCATGGAGATGCAGAGCAAAAAGCGGT
>JBICHS010000740.1:0-7231 GCA_043101135.1 Phycisphaeraceae bacterium JB051 | reverse complement strand
GTTTTGAAGTTAATCCAAAGTTTATTGTTGTGTATACTCATGTTGACACTGCCCCAGACCTTGCACGCACAGGTCCAAATGGACATCACCAAGGGCGAGAACAAGTGGGGCTATACTGCTGCCGTTGGCGGGATTGTTCAGAAGTGGGATGGCTCGGATGTCACGATCAACACCACGCTGAATCTCAAAGATGCTGATGCGAAGAAGGGCAATCTCCCTCGCGAGTGCTTTGTTGGTATTCTCATTCAGGATACCAGGCAGGCAACACGCTACGTTGCTGGGCTATTGAATCGCGGTTACACCAAGCATCACAAGCAACTGCCCATTGGCATTGTTCGCCATGAAAACAAGGGCAATTGGAAACCGCTATCCGTTAAAGGCATGACCTTGCCTGCGGATCAATCCCTTGAATTGCAGCTTCAATTCAAGGGCAGCAAGTTGATTCTCTCCGGTTGTGAAGCTGGTGGGAAACTTCAGGAACTGATGAACTGGGATGCCCCCGAAGGCTTTAAGCCCAATCTCATCGGACTTGCTGCAGATGGTTTTAAAAACGGCTTTGGCCCAGTGACTTTCGAACAGTTCAATGTTGTTGGCAAAGGTCCGGCTGTCAGCGATCCCTTTGATGGTTCGGTTGATACCGGCAAGTGGGTTCAAGTTGATGACAAGCGATTGACCATTGAAATGCCCGGGAAAATGCAAGTCGGTCTGCAGCTTGATGAGAACGATTTTATCTATGACCGTGGCAAAGACATCCACCTCAAGCTCAACGTACAGGGAACGCGACATGCCTCATTACCCCTGTATATTCAGGTTGAAAATGACTTGGGTGTCATCGTTCATCAAAACACATCTGATGTCTCATTGGCAAAAAGTCGCGTGATTGATTTTCAACTACCTGCTAAGGCTGTCTCGCGCAATGGTGTTTATCAACTGTCGCTTCGTCTTGGTTTGGATGAAGACCCGCTGTACGCAAGCACCAGTCAGTTTGCCGTGATCGAGCCACGTAAGGTCTCGCCCCAACCCGATCCCAAGTCACCCTACATTTATTGTTGGGGGCGTGAGCATGTGCCGACCTTGGCGCGCATGGGGATGCGATGGCAGCGAAATAGTTGGTTTATGCGACATCTCAAACCCAATGCACAAGGGCAATACAATTTCGATAGGTCCGTTGCTGGTTGGGCGCAGATGGGTAAAGACTATGGCATGCCGCCCATCGGCCCGATTTGTGATGTGCGGATTGATGATCACACCGCCGCGTCAATTGAGAAATATGTCGATACCCATGTGCAGATTATCAAGCAAGCACGTGAGCGTTTTGGTCAGCAGGTACAGGTGATTGAGATTGGTAATGAGCCTGAAAACTGGCCTCGTGCGCCGATCGCAAATGAGTGGCTGACCATGGCAAAAGCGCAGGCGATGATCACCGAACGTGTGCACAAAGAGGTACCCGGTGTTCGCGTGATGAGCACGGGAACCACGCATGTGAACTTCGGATTCCTCTCGCAATTGGCAGCCATCGGTGGGCCTGACGCTGCGGACATCATTGGTGTGCACGGCTACCGAACCCCATCACCGCCGGAGTTCGGGCATGATCAGGAAGTCGCTGCCATCGAATCACTTTTCCCCGGCAAAGACATCTGGGTTAACGAACAGGCCTACTTCAGCCTCGCAGCGGGGGCCAAGTTCGACTACGACACGCCCGTCTTTTATCCAACACGTATGCCCGAACTGCAGCAGGCGATCTATGTCGCACGCCTGTTTTTATGCCAATTTGCTGCAGGTTTTGATGGGGTGGCTTACTACGCTTGGCATAGTGATCACGGTATCACCGACAGTCCCACGCATGTCCGACCTGTTGCACCAGCCTTGGCAGCATTCACATGGTTACTGCCTCATCCTGAATTCAAACGCAGGCTCACACCTGCCAACACCGAACTCTGGGCGCTGCAGTTTGAGTCCGATGGGCAAACCATCACCGGCGTTTGGTCACTGAATCATGATTACGACGTATCGTTTAATGCTGCAGAGATTGAAAATGCCTATGACATTTATGGCAACGTAATACAGCTCAAACCCATCAATGGTGTTGTCACCATGCGTGTCGGGCAGGCGCCGATTTACCTGCGTGGCAAGGTTAGCAATGTGCTCTCATTCAAAGATGCAAAGGACTCTGATCAATCGGCATACCCATCGCTTGCCAAGGCTTTGCAGTCCGGCGGACCGGTGTCGATTACATTTGAACCTGACGTACGCTCCATGAATGATTCGCGGTTGGCGGTGCGTTTGACCAATCACAGCAATGACGAAATAACAGGGAAATTACAGGTTAAATTCAATGATCGTGTGCTCAAAGATGCACCATCAAGTTTCCTGCGCGAGCCGATCCCATCGGCATGGCATATCGAGCCGGAAAACGGTGGGGCGTTTACGATTGATGCCCATTCAAGTATCACGGTGAGTTGTCGGGTAGTCAGTGACGATGCGTCCTTACCATTCGATCCTTATGCATCACGTGAAGCCTTTGCCGGTTGCTGGTGGTTGACGGGGTATCTCTTTGCTGTACGTGTGACGTTGGATGATCAAAGCAAGGTTGATGCCTTTACCAATCAGGGCTTGTCATTGCGTGGTGTTCCTTATCAGCCGGAGATTAAAATTGATGGATCGTTAAACGATTGGCAGGATGTCCCGCTTTTCCCGCAGGCTGGTCTGCGAGCCCGCAACACCGGGCACAATCGTTTCTGGCATGGTGCTGCGGACTACGAACCGACTTTCAAAATTGCCTTTAATGATCAGGGTTTGCTCTTTGCAGCGATCGTCACGGATGACATTCAATACCAACCTTACACGGGCATGGACATGTGGCGATGTGATAGTGTCGAACTTGCCATCGATGCGGATGTCGAGGATGACAGTGCAGTGAACTATCACGTATTTCTCATGGGCCAACCCAACAAGGGCAAGGCAGAGGTGGTCCGACGTCGCAGTACGTCTGATCGTCCCGCTGGTGTCATCAGTGATGCGACCATTCAAGTCTCGCGCATCAAGCCCAGCTATGGTCAGCTGGGACAAACCGTTTACGAAGTGCTCATCCCCTGGCAGCAGATCACTCCCTATCAAGCCAACCAAAGTCGTCTGAACTTTGCGGTCCAATTCAACGAAGCGGATGGCTGGGAGCGGACCGGTTGGGAAGGGTGGTTTATCCCCATGGGCGGTCAGCTTATTGATAGTCAGAAAATGGGTGATTTGACGCTGATTCGCAAGTAAAGACCGATTCAAAATAACGATCGGTTTCAATTTTTTGTGGCACGATTGTCAGCTTTGAATTGCACTTCATTGCTCCTGCTCCGGGAACCAAGGCAACCAAGAGTTACTGCATGTTGCAAAGCCTGAATGCTGATGGTCAATGGGTACAGGTCGGTGAGGTGGCCCAGGGGACGGTCGCCAAGCTGGAGATGCCGGTGATGTCTGTTCGTCTGAGTCTACCCCTGGGTGAACTCAATGCACGGTATGAGTTGGCGGTGGATCAGATCGTTGCAAAGGAAGCACAGGTCGGCCCCTTTTGAAGCAGGTTGCATTGTTCAGAAGTCTTGAGAACTTCGCATTACTCTTGCATCATTTTGTCCAATTGTTGTACATGCTCTTTGAGCATCTCAATACCTTCTTTGAGTTGTTCATCATTGGGTGTGGCTTGAAGATACACATGGGCAATATCCAGAAGGGCAACGGGATAGCCTAAGAGCATCATGATATTTGAAGCCCTGTGGGCTGCTTCTTTGTAATGCTTGTCAGCGATGGGGATGACTTTTGCGTGATTCACAGCATCATCAACTCTGCCTGATTGCATAAGCAGGTAAACCCGCATAGCCATACAGTCTGCTTTATCTCTGGGATCATCAAGTTGAGACAGTGCTTTATCGATGACCTTGAGTGCTTCGTTATGCCGCTTGGCATGATGCAGTTGTATGACCCATGCTTTGACTTGGCTGATTTCGTATCTTTCGTCTGCTTCACAGAGACGTTGGGCTTCACGATTGGCGAACTCTGGGCCACTGGTTTGATGCAATCCCATCAACCAGAGATCAATGCCGATGTAATGTGGATTTCGGGGATGGCGTTGTCGGATGGGCGTCAGATCAAGTGTACCCATTTGGATGCTGTCGAGAATGTTTGATCGGGAGTACTCGGAAGTCTGATCCAATGGGAATAAGATTTGCATCGTTTTGTCTTGACGTTTGATGGTGAGTTCGACTTTACTCCCAGCAGGTTGCGGGTAAAAGCCTGGCAGGAATTGCGCGACTGGCTTATCGTTGACACGAAGAAGAATGTCCCCGGGCTTTAGATATTGACCCGTATGTGCCGTTGATGTTTTTTTGATTCGTATTCCCGGCCCGTCTACTTGTTCACTGCTGATTCGGATGGCACCAGGGCCTTGTTGACTCATGCAGATTTTTGCAGTTTCGTAAATTGTCTGCGTTGTCGATAACGCGGGGAAACGTTCGCATCGCTCCAATGCAGTGACGGTTTTGATTTCACCGTTGCGGATGATCTCCAGAATGGGGCGTTGGAAAAATGAGAATGTCACAGGTGGGTTGGCATTGGCATGTGCTGCGTATTGTTCGAGCGTATCAAAATGCCTGCCATTGACTGAGAGAATTAAATCACCGGGCATCAAGTCCGCATCATGTCGAATATCAAAGAAATCGACACGGTTTCGCGAGAAGCCGGGAATGATCCGATCGACGCCAAGCCCTGTTCTGCCGGAGTCTGTGGATGCCGTGGAAAGGACCGCGCCCAGTCGACTGGCAGGATGATTGAGGTAGGCTTGGAGCTGCTGGTCTGTGACATGCTTGGGGATGTATCGGCCCAGCCACTGGGATGCTACGGGGCGAACGTCGATTGAGCCATCATGATTCAGAATAATCCATTGCCCATTGCGTGGCTGGTCGGTTGTTGCGATAGCGCCTTGACGCCAGTTCTGCACGATTCTCATTGGCTCTACCTGATCCACCGGGCCATCGCCAAGTACATCGCGACGGAGTACTGGGTTGCGTGCGTCGACAAGGTGTGCCTTGTTGGTGATGTATCCCAGATCAAGTAATTCATTGACTGATTTGGGCATGGCATTGAATGTCTGGCGGTATTCCGTCAAGGCATCAAACAGCTTGCGCAACCGAAATTTTGTGATCTGGGTCGGTGTGTATCTGCCATATTTCGATTGCCCGGATGACGGCTGCGCCGATGCCGTGACGGTGATCATGCATGCAATCAAACAGGCTGTGAGATGAAATCGTGTTCGCTGTGTCATGCTGCCATCCTCCGGGGCATGGGGTTACAGGGTTGGGGATCAAGTCGAAGTGACGATGGGTGATGCATACTCAGACGCGCGGGATAGCGTGATTTGAAAACCTTTCGCATGACCTCAAGGCGTTTTTGAAGCAGCTTGCGTGTGTACTGGATCTGAGGATGTCCTTGCATGGCCTGATCCACAATGTGATCAAGCACGCCCGGTTTCTGCATCGCTTGTTCAAGCTTTTGGATGTGTGGCAGAAAATCCTCATACGTCATCGTACCCATGAAAAGCTCATGATCGGTCCACTGGCGTGAGCCCCAGGTCATGTGCATGTTCATGGTTTGTTCGACAAACGCAGTAAACCCCGGGGCCGACGGCGTTGGGATTTTCATCGGGTTTTCCAGGTTAAAGTACAAGGCTCGCATCTGCAGTGTCGAGAGTTCGCGGCGGAGCTGGTCAATCTGTGATTGTGGCGAGCCGGGTGTAATGAGCAATGTCTCAAGCTTGCTTTTGGCCTGCTGATACATTGGTTCGATGGTCTGGAGAATTTCAGTTTGTCGATAGGGATGCGTTGGCAGGATATCCGCCAAGCCGTAGTCAAACCCGATCATCTGTTCGTTGGGTGTGATGCGCAGGTTCCCAAAGTGCCGATCACCATCGCCCAGAAACATGGCAAAGACAAAGTCCTCCGTGATTGCGTCTTTGCGAGCAAGCAGCTGAGCGGTCGTTGGGTTGAGCTCTTTGAGTTCAATGCCGTTGGGCATCAGCTCGCTGATGACCAGTCGTTGCGCTTTGCCGTCTACGTTAACGGTAAAACTGGAGAGTCGAGATCGGGGGGTGTTGCGTCCAAGCTGTTGCGCAACGAGTGATGCGAGTACTTCAGCGCGTCCTTCAGGATGCCCCGCCATACCGATTGCCGTTTTGGTGACTGCCAGTTTTCTACCCGTCGCGTCTTTGACAAAACGCGGTTTGGAGGCGGTTCCCATCGCCGTGGGAATCTCTGTGCCGACTGCAACCCATTGGCCTTGTTGATCACTGCCGTTGACGATGCGTTGAACCACTGACTGGTTGTTGGGTTGATCGAAAAGGTTTGGCGATTGAGTCAGTTCCGTTATTTGAGACATCGCCTCAGAGATGCGTTTTTGATCTTGCATGGCCTGGCGTGCGACGTCAACGCGTGATTCAAGCCGTGCGCGGTGTGGATGATCCACAGGCAATTCGGATAGCTGGCGTTGATAGGATTCAATGGCTTCTGTGAATCGACGCTGCGATAACAGTTGATCCGCATGGGTAGTCAGATTCGACAAAGCTGCTGGGGGTTGGTGTGATCGGTTCAAGGTCGAAAATGGTTCGTCAGCATGAGCGGTGTTGCGATGCGTCGATGGGTTGGCGAACGTTGAGAGTGGATCACCCACCGGCTCTGGCGTTGGGTTAACGTGTGTGGAAGGATTGCGGATTGTCCCGATGTTGTTCGTTGCTAATGGATCACCGATGGCCTGGGGCAGCGTCGTATTGCCCGGCGTATCAGTGTTGCGGATGGTCTGAGCTGGACGCGTATCCAGCGGGTCTGCCAACGGATCACCAATGGGTTGAGCTTGTTGTGTGCGTGGGGGCTCGACGATGCTTTGCTGAGCTTGGGCATCAAGAATGGAAGGCGGTTGGCTTAACGTGGGGGCGGCTTGGCGGAATTGTGCAGCAGCCTTTTGAGCTTGCAAAGCCAAATGAGATTGGCGTGATCGCAGACGCTCCAAGTCTCGCCGTGCCTGCATCACCATCGCTTCATTGCCCGATTCAACCGCAGCAACAAGCCCCTCAACGCGATCCGAAAAGTCCACGTCAAAACCAGCGTTATCAAGCTTGGATCGAAATGCTTTGAACTGCGAAGCATTCGCCCCGACGCGGGGTAAGTCATCAACCAGGCTGTCGAGTTTTGCGATTTGT
>JBICHS010000739.1:0-3356 GCA_043101135.1 Phycisphaeraceae bacterium JB051 | reverse complement strand
GCAGGTGTCAGTAACTACGGCGGCAACCAACTGCTCCGCGGCGTCAAGAAGATGAAGTTCATCAAAGCCAACCCTCTGCTGATTAACCAGGTCTGCTACAACATGCTTCAACAAGGCCCGCGCGAAGACATGTTCGAAACTGCCAAGACCAACGGCGTGGGCGTGATCTGTTTCTGCCCATTGGCTCAAGGCCTGCTCACCGATCGGTACCTCGGTGGCGAAATTCCCAAGGACTCGCGTGCAGCAGACCTCACCAGCTTCCTCAAGGCCGATCGTATCACCACCCAGATGCGTGCCAAGCTCCACAAGCTCAATGACCACGCCCGCTCTCGCGGCCAAACCCTCGCGGAGATGGCGCTGTCATGGGTCCTCAGTGACAAGCGGGTGACCAGTTGTCTCATCGGCGCTTCCAAGCCCGAACAGATCGAGCAGAACGTCAAAGCCCTGAACAACACCAAGTTCACCGGCGATGAATTGAAACTACTCTCAGACATCTGTAACGCCTGACATCACCAACAAACCGCTTGCGATTTAGCGCGATGGTTGCATCAATGTTCTGATGACAACCGCTATCACCAACCCACCAACTTACTGGAACTAAAGCCCTGGGGTTTTAACCCCAGGGACGCTGTGCGTTATCATGTCCATCACAGCATGACCACGCCATTGATCCATCTTGCCAACGCCACTGTGATCGATCCCACACAACCCGATCCACCGCGTGATCTCTTCATCCATGACGGCAGGATCATCGCAGCACCCGATGCCCAACACCCCAGGCAAACCATCGACCTTGATGGACAGGTTGTCCTTCCGGGGGGGATCGACATGCACACACATCTGGTCACACCTGCCATGGCTGCGCTGCGAACCTTGCAGGAACATGTCATCCCCGACGACATCTCCAGTCAGCTCATTGGCACACCGACCTGGCTGCGTGATCAATATCTCAAGCTCGGCATCACCACTGCCATCGATGCTGCGATCACGCCCGGTGATGCACCTGCTGCCAAACTGGGTTTGCGTGAACTTGAGCCTTTAAATACAGGCTTTTTGCTGTTGCTTTCGCATCATGCGGACTTGTTGCCTCTGATCAACGCAGGGCACCTGGATGCTGCAACCGCGTTGGCAACCAAGCTTTTTAACAACGCTGGTGCGATGGGTATCAAACTCGTCAACCCCGGCTCGATGCAAGCCATGGATGGGCCTGCGCTGGACGTCATCGATATTGATCAAGCTGCCCAAGGCATGACTGCAACGCCTCGTCAGGTGTTGAGCTTCTTCCTTGATCTGGCTGACAAACTCAATCTCGCACATCCGATCCACATTCACTTACCTCAACTCGGCACACCCGACAGCGCATGGACCACCTGCCAATGGCTTGATGCGTTGCAAGGCCGACGGGCGCATCTGGCTCATCTGCAATATCACTGCTATGACTATGATGATGATTGGTACCTGCGAAGTGATGTCGAGCGTGTGCTAAAACAATTACAAGCTAACCCGCAGATTACTGCTGATGTCGGACTCACCACATTTGGCCCAGCTTATGGCATGACTGCGGACCTTGCCTTGCATGATCGCTTGGTTGAACTCTTTGGCGATGAGGTCGGCCCGACGTTGCGATTCCAATGGGAAGGGCGCACCAGTTTCGGACTTCAGCCATTGGCTCGTGATCCACAGAACCTTGGCTATGCCATGCAATGGGCAACGGGGTTGGAACTGATCCTGCTTGCAGACAATCTCAATCAACTGTCATTGAGCATCGACTATCCCAACGGCGGGGCGATTGCCAACTACCCACAACTCATCCGTTGTCTGATGGACAAGTCCTATCGTGATGCGATACTCAAGGAAGCTCATCCTGCTGCAACACAGGCAACCACGCTTAAACACATTTCGCGCCAATTAACCTTTGACGAAGTTCTTCAACTCACCCGCACTTCACCAGCAAAGGCGTTGGGTCTGAAAAACAAGGGGAATCTGCACGTTGGCAGTGATGCGGATTTGGTGATCTATCCCGATGCGATTTTAAAGACAGGCGACTTTTGCCAAACACCGGCGCGCGTCATGATCAACGGCCGATTTCTCTGATGCACCCCCGATGCGTATACTCGCTTCAACAGCATGCGATATACAATCGCACCTTCCGTCACTCCCGCGAAGGCGGGAGTCCAGTGAAATATGCACACGTCCACTGCATGCCACCGGATTCCCGCCTGCGCGGGAATGACAAAATAGATTTCAATGTGACGATCAATGATCCGAATGACGATCGTTTGATGACCAAGTAGTGAAAGACCCAACATGCGCATTTACATTCTTCGACATGGCGATCCCAATTACGCTGACGATGCACTGACCGCTCGTGGCATTCCCGAAGCCAAAGCCTTGGCTAACTTCATGAAGCATGAACAGGTTGATGAGCTTTATGCTTCGCCCCGTGGTCGCGCTCAGGAGACTGCCAGCTATACAGCCAATCTCATGGGTAAGCCGTTTGCCACCGAAGACTGGACGACGGAGTTACACCCGCTGTGTAAGCACAGGTATTGTGAATGGGATGCGCATGGCCATGACATTCGCAATGATGATTATCTGGCGGATATGCATGCGTATGACAAAGTCCCAACCATTGACCCGGCTTGGCTTGAGTCGATTCAAACGACGATTCGCAAAGATTCCGACGCATTCTTAGCCAAGCTTGGGTATGTCCGTGAGAACGGCATTTATCGTGTGACGCAGCCCAACAACAAACGCATTGCGATGTTCTGTCACGGCGGGTTTGGCAGTGCGTGGGTCGCATCGCTGTTGGAGATCCCCTTGCCGTTGATGTGGTCAGGCTTTTTTATGCACACCACATCGGTGACATGTATTTTGTTTGATCAACGCAAGCCGGGGTTCGCGGTCCCGCGGTGCCTGTATTACGGTGCCTTGCCACATCTGTATCACGAAGGCATTGAACCTTCGCAGTCTGGGATTAAAGCCAATTACGATTGATCCCTGATTTTTCCCTTGGACTTTTTCCACGCAATCGTACAATAAAGGTGGCCTCAAACTCTCTTCACCAGGCCAGTATGTTGTTTTACAAACGACACGGCTGTCATTGCTGACACATTTCATGGTGAAGGAGATTTCAAATGTCTGATCAATTTATTCCGGAACAAGGTTCGGGCAATCCCGAGGGGCTATCGGATCATCAACCTGCTGTTGATTCAGCCTGTCCTGTGACTTCGCAGGTTCAAGAAGCAAGGCCAGACGCGAAGACGCCAGCAGCTTTGCAAGGCATCAAGCTCACGGGGAGTTTGTTTTATCTGTTCAGTGCTGCGTGCATTCTCATTGGGTTAACCAAGATCGGA
>JBICHS010000738.1:0-11619 GCA_043101135.1 Phycisphaeraceae bacterium JB051 | reverse complement strand
TTTAACATTTTGCTCGTGCTTTTGTTCCTGAGAGATTTTTTCAGTCTGTGGGACATAGACCATTGCAGGATGGTGTTCCAGCAAATCACGGATGTCGTAAGATCGCAGATATGCATTCTGTCGATAAAGTTGACGTTTGGATGCGATTTCGATGGCATGTGGTGTCAGGTCATATGCAACCGGATCAACATTGGGATTGGGGGTTGCCAGTTCTAAAATTTGATCCAACACATATGATGCCTTGCCGTTTTTGATTGATAACGTAATCGGCAAGTCCGGTTCAACTCCAATGTTTTTAAGATCATACCAATTGGGATCCACTGGAGTGTCGATGGATTGGGAGAAGAACTCCAGAATGTCTTTGAATTTGTTTTCGTGAAAATCAACGGTAATGATCTGCTCTAGTTTATCAGCTAAGTGACTGGGTTTGGGCTCAGGTATTGGTAGCAAGCCCATGCGTGGGGTGTTTATATCTGTGAGTAACTGCTGGACCTGGGCTTGGGTTTTGGGATGTGCTTTGACAATGATATGGCTATTGAAAAATGAAACTGATGCACAATCACCACCAAACTCTGCCCATTCCCACTGATGACCGGCTTGCGTTCGGACGAGTTCAAGAATTTCTGTGAGTCGTGTGAAGCGTGCTTTGTTATGAGCAATTGGATCGCTTTTTTCTTCTGATGTTATGCGATGCAGAATTTTTTCAACATCATAAACAGCGGTTTGCTGGAAATCCCTTAGAAGCTGACGTTGTGTGGAAATGACAATGCCCAGATCGTCAATTTCATAGGTAACAGGGTCGAGTTCATTTCTTTCGGATGCTTTTTTCAACACAATCTTGAGCACATCAATGGCTTTGGAATTGTTCAGTTTGAGGGTGATGGGCTGGCTCTGTTCCACGCCGACATTTATCATCACGCTCCAGCGGATATTCATGTTCACATCGCAGGTGGTTGCGATATGCTTTAAAACGGTATCAAGTCGTTGTTTTTCGATATCGACGGCAATGTTTTTGTCGAGTTTTGCCAGGTGTTGGTCGCGAATTTCCAGTGAGGCATTTTTGCCGTTGGTAACGATCATCGGCTTGATGTCGTTTTCGGTTGCTTGAAGATTGGATGCAATGACAAAGACTGCAAGACAGCAGCAAAGTGAATAGATACGTGGCAAGTTCATGCTGGCCTCCCGGATTGGAATGTGTGGTGGTAAAAGGTGGGTTAAGTCATTATGACGAATTGCGTGTTACAGAGCAATCAAAATTTAAAACCGAAATCATCGGCGAAGATCAAGCTTGAAGTGTTCAAGCTTCCTGATTTTCCCGCTTATCCGGCTTGCGGCTTTCGGCGTAGGCTTTTAGTTCGGGGACGATCCATTCTCGGCCCAGGATTTTGATGCTTGATGCAAGGGGGATGGCGAGCAACATGCCTAGCAAGCCCATCAGTGCACCGCCGATGATGACTGCGAGCATGACCGTCAGCGGGTCGAGGTTGGTGGCTTTGCCCTGGACGAGGGGTTCTACCACCCAGCCGTCAGCGAGTTGGGCGACGCCGTAGACGACGGTGGGCCAGATGAGCAATCCCCATGTGAATGCGGTATCGTCACCGGTTGCGCTGATGAGCGTTAAACCCAATGCTGCCAGAAAGCCCAGTGATGCAGCGTATGGGATGAGATTCAAAAAGCCGCAGATGATGCCCAGCAGTAACCATGAGGGCACGCCTGCGAACATCCAGCCGATACTCAGCACAACGCTCATGACCAGTGACTGAATCAGCCGGCCGCGGATAAAGGCATTGGTGCTCTTGTCGATTTCGCTGAGGATATGCAGGGTGCGTTCGCGGACATCCATCGGGATCAATGGCTTGAACCATTCAAGAATCGGCCCGAGTTTCCAGCTGAAAAAGAAGAAGCAGAAACTGATGATCACCAGCAAGAGAACCAGATACGATGCAAGGTTGAATGCTGAGCCGACTGCGCCGACGCCGACATTGAAAATGCGCATGACAATTCGGCCGAGCATGGGGTAGTTGAGATTCAGGTCTTTGAGTGATTTCTTGACATCACTGTTTTCGTCACCTGAAGCAGCATCACTGGACGCATGGGCTGCCGTGTTCCCACCAGGATTCTTGCTGGCGTTGGCGGTGTCGGTTTGCTGCTGGTCACTGTTGTCATCGGGCTTTGCCAACTCTTCAACAACGGCTTCGACGATCTTGGCCTGCTGCTGGATTTGCTTGTCGGAGACTTTATCTTTGTCGTTGGTTTTTGCTTGATCTGAATCTGATTTCGATTCGTCTTGGGTCTGTTGGTCAGGCTTTTCTGAATCTTCGGACGCCTTGTCATCATCGGTTTGTAGCGATTCACTGATCGAGGGGAACTGTTGAAGGATCACGCGATAGAACGGGTCGATCTCGTCGGAGTGTTTGTGGATGGCAGTCTTGACCGTCTGGGTGATCTGCTGTCCCTGCTGGTAGGCCTGGGGTACGACATAGATCAGTGTGCTCAGTAAGCCCACGTAGGCAAAGAGCAGGATCAGCAGGGTGACGAGCCAACGCGGCCAACGGAGTTTGACGTTGACCCAGGTGACAAATGGATTGAACACGTAGGCAAAGCCAAAGCCGATGAGAATGGGGGCGGTGATGGATCGGATGCTGTACGCCATCCAGAGGATCGCAAAGACCACGAGGACAAAGATCAGATCCCGAACCCAACAGTAATCCCAGAGATGCGTATTTTTGATGGTGCTCTTGGACGTTTGGTTTTGCTCTGGCATGCAACAGGTCTCCGGACATTCTTGCTGATTGCCAGAGATTATAGGACATATTCAGTTGTCTGTGGTGTTACTGGCTTAATTGCAGTTCGTTGGAAAAGGCTTCAGAGAAGTCGTAGACATCGACGAAGTCTTCAAGCGTGTCTTCATCGGTCTTGCGCATGACGCCGGCGTCGACCATGGCAAAGACCAGCTTGCCGAAGTCCTCGGTCGCATAGATTTTGTACCGACGCAGAACCGTCCGTGCCATCAGCCCATATTGGTTGATGGCAAACTCGCGAAGGCCTTCGCAGAGTTGCTGGCCGGTGACGTGACGATTGGTCGACTCGTCTTCGGGATCCAGATCCTTGGGGATATCGCCATGGATATGACGGACGGTGTAATCCAGACCGCGTTGGATGAAAATAAAGGCATCCACGGGGTATTGGGTCTGCTGGGCAATCTCAAAGATGGAAGGTTCTGCACTCATGACTTATCCAGTCTGACACGTGGGGCGGGGCTCGTCAATTGCTTGATCCACATGGTTATTATACCTACCCCGTCAACTGGATGCGAAGTTGCATCTTTCTTGCATGGCTGAATCAGATTCACAGACCGTGATTTAGCCGGTATGATCCAATGAAACGTTTCAAGCACTACATCTGATTATTCTGGACGCAATAAGCCCATGCACCACCAATTCCCGGCAGAGCCGCACATTATCGAACGTCGCGAACGCGTTTTCCTGATCCTTGCAGGTCTGTTTCTCGGGACCCTTGCCATGCTCAATATTCTGGGGGTCAGCCGCTTCATCAAGCTTTACGAGATGGTCTTTGCCGAGGGGACGCCGAATCAGTGGAGCCTGGTATTTGCGGTGGCAGTGGGTGTCCTGCCGTACCCGGTGACGTTCCTGTGTACGGACCTCATCAGCGAGTTCTATGGCAAGCGTCGGGCCAACTGGGTGGTCTTCGTGGGGCTGATCCTGAATTTATGGGTGGTGACAATTTTACTCATCGGCGGCTGGATGCCCGGTTGGGAACAGTTCAATGAGCATGGCGAAATGATCCGCGATGCTGCAGGGCGACTGCCTGTTTTCTTTGAGATCCGCAAACTCACCCTTGCAGCGGTGGGCGCTTCCATGGTGGCTTATCTGGGGGCCCAATACGTGGACGTGTATCTGTATCACTTCTGGATGAAACTCACCAAGGGCAAGCATCTTTGGATTCGTAACAATGGTTCGACGCTGGTCAGCCAGTTGGTGGACACCACAGCGGTGATTCTGATTACTTACTTCACGTTCAACGTCTTTGATCCCGATAGTGGTGCAGGTCTGCCGATCAACCCGGATCAGTCGGTGGTGTTTCAGTTGGTGGTGAGTTTCATTTTGGCCGGCTATGCCTTTAAGGCGATCTCTGCCTTATTGGACACGATCCCGATGTACATTGCTTCTGCGTTTTTGCGTGAGTATCTGCAGATGGACCCAGCCAGCGTTTACGCCAAGGCCGAGTCTCAGAAGCTTTCCTGAGGGGGCATCTGTGCAGTCGGCATTGTTGTGACGTTTAAAGTATCGGACGTGGAGTGATTTTTTCCACTTTTTGATTCAGTCCCTATATGGCTTTGGTCGATATCAGAATTTGGGGATAGCGGGGTCTGGGTCATAGTGAAAGGCCCACATGTCACAAACTCTGAATCAACAGGGGATTCTCCTTGAGTCCGGGACCAATGAGATGGAGTTGCTGGAGTTCTACCTCCAGGGACAGCGCTTTGGTGTCAACGTTGCCAAGATTCGGCAACTGATGCCGTACCATCACGGTCAGGTGACTCAGATGGTAGGTGCGCACAAATATGTTCTGGGGACACTGCTTTGGCAGGGACACTCCATTCCACTGATCGATTTGAATCTGGCGTTGGGCAATGATCCGACAGTTGATGATGAATCAGCAACGCGCATTGTCCTGGTCACCGAATTCAACGGCGCGGTCAACGGGTTTCTCGTTGATGGCGTTAACCGCATCCATCGCGTGAGTTGGGATCAGATGCAGCCGGCAGGCAGCTTCATTGGTCAGTTCCAGGCACCGATTAACTCAACGGTTACCATTGAGGAACACGATATTCTGCTTGTGGACCTTGAACATGTCACCGGTGAGATCACGCCGACTGTCAAGCCAGCTGAGATTCAGGAAGACCATCGCAATATCACCACCCTCAGCAAGAAACCAGAGGAAGTCCACCTGCTCTTGGCAGAAGACTCCGTGACCGTGCAGGCGGTCGTGCTCGATACGCTCGGGTCCGCCGGGTTTACGCAGGTTTCCTCCTGTGACAACGGTGGCAGCGCGTTTGCCCGCATTCAAGCCATCAAGCAGATGGCAACCGAACAGAATCGCCCGGTTTCTGACTTTTTGGACTTGATCATTACGGATATTGAAATGCCGCAGATGGATGGTTTGACACTGTGTAAACGCGTGAAGACCGAACTTGGCATTGACGTACCGGTGATCATTTTCTCATCTCTGGTCAACGAAGCCATGGCTGCCAAGTGCAAGACCGTCAAGGCCGATGCCAATGTCTCCAAGGCCGACACGATCGGCTTGATTGACACGGTCGACAGTCTGCTTAAAGCCGCATAACAAATTGCCGTCGAATATTCTCCTACCAAAAACGGGAAGCCCTTGAGCTTCCCGTTTTTTATAGGTTGATTGGATGTGTTCTTTGCCTTGATGTTGCAAAGTTGAGGCTTTGAAAAATCTTATTTCTTTTTTGCGTCTGACTCGGCAATAAGCTTGTTCAGCAGGTTTTCGTAGGCATCATGATCCATCGGCAGGCTCACGGTTTTGCCTTCGATGCCGGCCATGATCATGGCGTTGGCGATCTCCACGGAGGCAATGCCTTGGGTTGCCGGGGCGATGAGTTCTTCCTTGCCCAGGATGGTGTTGACGAAGTTCTGATGGATGGTGGCATGCTTGGCTTCGCCGCCTGCGGTGACCACGCTCTTGATGGTGTCGAGCTTGGGCCAGGCTTCCTTGTTTTCGTAGGTGAAGGTGCGGATGGATTTGCCAAAGTCATCCCAGACGAATTGATCGCCGGGGTCAGCTGAGGTGGTGATGCGTCCCTTGTCACCGACGATTTCGGTTGCGTCCGTGCCGGGGACTTCAGAGGTTGATGCAATGAAAACACCCACGCCACCGTTGGGATAGGTCAGCGTTGCGATGACTTCGTCTTCGACTTCGATGTCGTGATGCTTACCCAGTGACAGGTTGGCAGAGACAGTCGAAGGGGATCCCAGCAGCCAGTACATCAGGTCGATGTTATGCGGGCATTGATTCAGCAGCACGCCGCCGCCTTCGCCTTTCCACGTCGCACGCCAACCACCTGAAGCATAGTAGGCCTGCGGGCGGTACCATTTGGTGGCTGTCCATTGGAAGCGGCGAATCTCACCGAGCAGGCCCGCATCAATGATCTGCTTGATCTTGGCCCACTTGGGATTGGTGCGCATCTGGAACATGGCAGAGAACACCAGCTCCGGATGCTTGGCTGCGACTTCGTTCATTTTCTGGGCAGCCTTGGTGGTGACAGCGACCGGCTTTTCGACCAGCACATGCATGCCGTTCTCCAGGCCAAGGATCGCCAGGTCCGGGTGGAAGTAGTGGGGCGTTGCAATGAGAATCGCATCACATTCGCCGCTTTTAACCAGTTCGTCAGCCGTCTTGAAGACCTTGACATCGGGGTGGTCTTTGAGGACCAGATCGATGTTGTCCTGCACCTGATCAGCGATGGCTGTGAATTTGAGGTTCTGCACATCTTTGAACATGCCGATGTGATTACGACCCATGCCACCGACACCGATGACCCCATATCTGACTTCTTTCATTGCCGGATTCCTTCTTGCTTTCAATCCATGCGGGGAGCGTTGATTTTTTGTGACCATGATTGGCTCGTTTGACAGTCTAGTGAGGGGCAATCGGAGATTCAACGCGTTGAATGGTCTATTTGTCTGGTTCGTTACGGTACGACTTGATAAAAAATGGACTGATGTCTCATGATTGATCGCTGCCCAACATCACCGGCAAATTACGGCGTAATCAAAGGAATGATGAAAAATAACGGCTTTACGTCGAACTTACTTGAGTTTAAATCAACGATTCGCTATAGTGTTGGTACTTGAATTTGCTCTCTCTTCCCACCAGCACCGTTGCAGCTTTGCGCGGTGCTGTTATTTTATACGCACTGTGTTTCTAAACACCGTGTTTAACTCACATTACGCTAACAATTCTCAGTCTGGGAATCTCTATGCCCCAATCCGCTGCTTCCATGGCGTTTTATTCTGCCGTCAGTGACTTTGAAGATCCGACCCGGGCGATTGATCATGTCCTGGGTCGTTTGGAATCTCGCGTGGACAGGCCGTTTGATTTGGTTGTGATGTACGTCACCTCTGAGATGGTCAAGCACTTTCAGGCCATGGCCAAGCGTTTGAAACAGGCCCTTAAGCCGCGCGTGATGATCGGCAGTGCCGGTGTGGCTGTCGCCGGGGTGCAAACCGATATCCAGGGCAAAGCTGGTGTCAGTGTGTTGGCAGCAACACTCCCCGGTGTCCAGATCAAGCCCATGCGTTTTCATCCCGGTGAGTGGGGGCAGGTCCTTAACGACACCGAGTTTCTCACCCAGCAGATCATCACCGATCCGCTGAATGATCCCAAAGCCATGATCCTTTTGGCTGACCCGTTTAGCACACCAATGATCAGTTTTCTGCCAACACTCAAGCTTGTGGCGCCTCAGATGAAAATCATCGGTGGCATGGCAAGCAGTGGTGACTCGCCGGGCAACAATCGATTTGTCCTCAATGATCAATACTGGTTTGATGGCGCGGTCGGCATCACGCTCACCGGTGACCTGGATGTCAGTTGCACACTCAGCCAGGGCGCGCGCCCCATCGGTCAACCCATGATCGTCACCAAGGCAGACAAACACGTCATCCATGAACTGCGTGGCAAACCGGCTATCAAAGTCCTTAACGAACTCATCGAAACGCTCGGGCCTCTGGAACGCAATCTCGTCAAGTCCAACGGTGTTCTGGTTGGGCGTGTGATCAATGAATACAAATCGCACTTTGGGCGTGGTGATTTTCTGGTGCGCAATGTCGTTGGTTATGACGATGAAAGTGGTGTCATAGCCATCAACGATTCACGTTTACGTGTCGGCCAGACGGTGCAATTCCATGTGCAGGATCGCGACACCGCGGTTGAGGATTTCTCAATGCTCCTTGAAGTGGAACGACTCAAGGGAGGCGGACGTGGGACGATGATCTTCCCGTCCAACACCCGTAGTGAAAACTTCTTTGGTATCAAACATACCGATGCCCATCAGGTCTATGACGCGCTGGGTGATATCCCGTTAGCTGGTTTTGCAACCGCGGGCGAGATCGGCCCGGTCGGTGATCAAAACTTTATGCACAGTCACACCGTGAGCATGGTGACCTTCCGACCCATACAATCACAAGCGTGAACCGCAAGTCACAAGCAGCCAGATGAACGCAGTGAATCTGACGGGTGTGCCATGCATTAATACGTGAAATTCACACCAACTGCTTACACACAATCGCGCGGGAGTGACGGAAAGTAGAGATACGTAGGGCAATACGAAACACTGTCCATATGGTGATTCAATCACTCGAAAATACGAAGAGAAATAGTACGATCTTTCTCTCTTAACACTGAGACCTCTGTGTGCACTGTGGTAAAAATGACTTGAATTTCAGGATGAAACTCACACCAACCGCTTGCACACGATCGCACGTGAGTGATCGCCTAATCGCAGGACGAACACCGTTAGCAGTTCATCACCTTTGCCGCGCAGTTGTTTTTGCAGGACGTCCGGGTTTACAAGTTTGCCGCGTGTCTTGACTTCGACGATGCCTGCGTTGTGTTTGCGTAAAGCTGCTTTGACCTGTTTGATCTGCCAAGGCATTTCGTCGAGGACTTGGAACGAAGTCACCCACGGGCTGTCGATCAATTCTTCACTCGTCAGTAAGCCTGCTTGCGGGTGTACACACGCAACATCAAGTTGACGACATAGACTTGCCATCAACCCCAGACGCTCAACCGATGCATCAAACGTCATCACGTATTGACCGATCTCATCTTCCGGCGGGGTATCCCAGACACCATCCTCATCCGCTGCAATACTCAAGCCCTCGGGAAGCAATGTTGCACGTCTTGCGCATTGTGCAAACTCACCGGTCCACAGGACTGCTTGAACCAACTGCCCATGCTCGGAGATGATTTCGATTTCACCTACTGGTAAGTCATCCAACTCAACACCGGGCCCGAGTTTGAAACATGCCGTTGGCTGCTGCTGTAATAGGGACATCATCACATCCATCCCCGGTTGATAGTCTTCCAGGCGATGTGTCCGACCACGTTGGTTTCGTCGTGCAGGGTCAATGTGAAACACGGTGTGTGCATCAAGTTTAAGATCAGCAACATCGCCAACGCGCGTCGGGCAATCTGCGTTGTGTGATGTCATCCAAGCACGAATTGAGTCCATGTCCATGCCAGTGACAGCAATACCTGCACGCGATAGACCGATGGCATCGCCACCAATCCCGCAGCAAAGATCCATCACCGGTTTGCCCAGTTGGCTAAAACGTTTGGCTTTGTGCTCAGCGACCAACAGACTCGTCGCCTGCTCGACACCAGCACTGTCAGCCATGAGCCCATTGGCAATGTCGGTTGGCCATTTTTTCATCGCCTTGGATCGGGCTTTGATCAGGTCCATCGCAAGGTGGACCAGTTGCGCATCATGGTCCTGACGCAGGCGACTGACCGCAGCGACATCGGTTGGATCAATCGACGTCGCTTCATGTAACAGCGAAGCGCATTGGCCGTCAGCCAGTTGCATCCAAAGCGGTAATAAGTCCGTCATATCAGGCATCGCTGGATGATACCGGCTTGCGGATGAACATGCAGAGAATCAGACCACCGACATTGAAAACACCCATGACCAGCAGGGAGGTCGCAGCAGTGGTTTGATCAGCAATGATGCCTGAAATCCACAGTGATTGGCTGCCCAGTGACCAGGCAAGGCCCATGAGAATCCCGCTTGCCAGGGAGGCTTTGCCGGGAAGTAATTCCTGTCCCAATGCAACGCCCAATGGGTTCATCGTGCCCATAAGCCCGCCGGTGATCAATAGCAGAATCGCAAACGTCGGTAGCGGCAGATTGGGGATCAGAATCATCATGTAATAAAACACAACGGCTAAAACAATCGTCACCGCCAGGAGCTTGCGACGCCCCCAGCGATCCGCCAGATGCCCCGCGGGGACCATCAGTAAAATCGAGCCCCCCACGGCAAAGGCAAAGCCGCCACCATTGACAAACCACTGGGGATAGCCCTTGGCTTCAAGCAGTTCGGGCAAGAGGAAATACATCGCCATGTTCACGCCTGATGCAAACACCAAAAGCCCATACAACGGCAGCAGATGTTCTCGCAGCATCGACACCGCGTCTTTGAAGTGGACGCCATTGGATTGCTTGGCAGACTTCTGTTCCAAAGGCTTACACCACAGCCACACCAGCAGCATCAAGGGTAAGGCAGCAACGAGAATCCAGGGCGTATTGCCATCAAAATTCTTGTACACATAGCTGAAGATTGTTTGGCTTGAGGCGAAACCCATCATGCCGATGCCGATGAAAATCGACACCAGTAACGAACGCTTGTGTGAAATCGCATCACCAGCCAAACCCGCAGCAGGGGGGTGGAACATCGCCTGCCCCAGTCGCGTGGTGAAAAGCAATGCGAACATGATCAGGTAGCCACCGACCATGCCGAAAGTTTCTTTGTGGATGCCTACGGGGCCAAGCAACATGCCTGCGGAGGTGAGAAACAAGCCCAGCAAGATATAGTGACGCCGCTTGCCCCCGGTGTCCGCCCAGATGCCGAACATGGGTTGTAAGGCCATCGTCGTCGTCGCAGCGATCGTGGAGATCAACCCGGCATAACCCAGATCAAGCTCCGCCATTTTTTTGAACACCGGCCACATCCCACCCAGACAGTCGACCATGGCATGGGCAAGCAGCAATGCCAGGAAGGTTCGCAATGCGCCAGTTTTCAAAGCCGGCTCATCAGTGGAAGTCGCAGAAACAGATTGGACTTGGGCAGTGGTCATAAGGCACACACTCTAACAACTCGCTGCAGCCAGACAATGCGACCTACACAGACGCAATGTCAGCAAACAGACTTTGGGACAATGTGGTTATCACTTGTCAGAACAACTTTTTGTTCCAATTGTAAAAAAATTCATTGAATTAACAAAAAGGTTTCCTAGAATAACACCCATACGATTTTTAAGACTTTATTCAGAAAATTGACGGAGTTAGCCATGATCAAGTCCATCAGCTATTGGGCATTGGAGCACGGATTAGCCGGGACACACCCGATTGATAAAGCTTTGGAAGATGCTGCAGAAGCAGGATTTGAAGCCATCGAGTTGGCAGTGGGAACCGAAGGGGCGTTTCATGTTGAGATGTCCGACAGCGAGTTGTCGACCATTGCCAAGTCCATCGAGGCAGCATCGATCAGTGTTCCCACGGTGGCAGCGGGTTTGAGCTGGGGATGCAATCCCATCAGTGATGACGCTGAGGTTCGCGCCAAGTCCATCGACATGCATGCCAAGGCGCTGCGCTGCACCGCAGCCGTCGGCGCCAAGGCCATGCTCATGGTGCCCGGCGTGGTTGGTGGTCCGATGAGTGGTGGCGCTAATGTGCGTTATGACCTTGCCATGGAACGCGTGAAAGTTGCTGTCGAACAGTTGCTACCCGTAGCTCAGGAAGTGTGCGTGGACCTGTGTCTGGAAAATTTCTGGAACGGCATGTTCTATTCGCCGC
>JBICHS010000737.1:0-5423 GCA_043101135.1 Phycisphaeraceae bacterium JB051 | reverse complement strand
TTTTTGACATCATTCACATTCCAACAATCACGAAATGTATATCTGGCAGCACCACTGCTCCACCTCAAGACTGATGTATCACCTTGATCCTGAGTGGCATTGGCCATATTTCCGTTCACCCCTCGAAAGAAATAGCAACCGTCATAAATAATACGACCACGTGTCGAGGCAGGACCATCATATAAATGATATCCTGCTAAATGACAGTTGACATATCTGACCGTTGGGTGAACACCAAACCCCCATGGCGAACCACCTGTGTAACGATGTAAAGGGAAATTAAATGAACCACTGTTTTGGATTGAACAAAGATCCGTACAGGACTCAAACAGGATTGATCCCATATTCAAATTGCAATCAATAATCCTGTGATTAGCCGCTTTGGGTTCCATTCGGATATTGGCAAACCGGAATTGTGCAGCTGAGTTGTTGTTATAGTTCTCATTGGGCATGGATATAAATGTCATCGCAGCGGCAGTTGGCGATGCTGCAGACCATGATCCATTGATAAAATTAGCTGCCCCACCTTTACCAAACTTGAAAAGCGTCCCACCATTTAATACAAATGCAGTGTTATAAAACCAATAGTTGACAAATTGATTTTGTTGATTGTGAATACCACTAATACCACCAACTCTGAAAAACGCATCTGAATAAGTCGCACATTTTCCGAAAATATTTCGGAACGTCATTTCAGAATTCAAATTGGCCGTTTCGCCACCGTCAAAACCAAAAACGCGTTGCCAGTCACCCGCGAATACAAGTCGCTCAAAAATACAACCTTCGTTCATATTATTGCCACCACCATCGTGGTAAAAATAGAAGCAATTGGCCTGATTGTTCTCAGATGTAATCGTCATATCTTTGATATGAAACCATCGAGCACGTTTGTTGGCTGAGAACAGGTTGCCAACGAAAGGATTCGTTGTACTGGTGGTTGTTGGCGCAAATACAATCTGCGTGACTTCTGGTCCAAAACCACGGATAATCAAGCCCAGAATACCGCCATCCGTACCATCACTGGGGGTCATGAGCGTATCGTTCTGGGTAACACGATAGATTCCGGGAGGGAACAACACTTCAGCTCGAACTGGTCCCGTCCCAGTTCCCTTTGTAGCTATGGCTGCATTAATACAATTTTTGATCGCAACAGAGTCATCAGTAACACCATCCCCTACAGCACCGTAATTTTTAACGTTATACTCCCAATTGGGTGCTTGCCCAGATGCGGGCAAAACACCTATTCCCAACACGTTAATAATCAAAAACAACAAGCCGAAAATCATGATTTTTGGCGAACCAATAACAATCGAATCATACTTGTCATTCAAAATAGAACTGCCCATATTTTTGGCGATTGATACCATATGCATCGTACATGCTCCTGCGGAAGTAATTTGTATCTATTTATATTGATTAAAATAATGCAGCATCAAAAAATCATTGCACACCATATTGAATCATGGCATTGTTGCATCAAAACTTGGCGTCCAGCTTTCATAACTGCTCCACAAATCAGCCGTGGTCGTCGAACGATATGGAGAACCAGTCAGCACGACCGGGTCTTTATATGTCGACACATGGCCGTCACACCATAGAATATTATTGCTACCATCATGCACGCCGCCCTGCTCATACATATCCAGGCCGATCTTCATGTAATATGGATTTGTTTCATTGGACGGGTTGTAGTCTCCCCAATAGCCATTCTCAGTAATACATAGTGTTCGTGATGGGATCGGAAATTGATCTGCACGTCTCCAATAACTGAAGGTTGCATTGGAACTGAGCCCCAAAAACATACTCATGCCGTAGTTGAATACAGGATTAGCACCAAACGATTGGTACTTTATCTGGTGTGTTGGGCAAGTAAAACTGGGAGCAGCCTTGACCTGTCCTGCATAATCAACAGTGATGTTGGGGTAAATATACCGCATCAACTGATCATTCCAATAGAGTGATAATGGGTAGGCATTAACCGCCGGATAAAAACCCTTATTGTCTGTCACATATGCCGCCAGAGCCAGCCCCAACTGTTTTTCCCGGTTCGCACAATCAATTCGTTGTGCCGCCCGTCTAGCTCCTGCCAATGCAGGAAGTAAGATCGAAATTAGAATACTGATTATGGAAATAACCACGAGCAACTCAATCAGCGTAAAAGCACTTGTTCGCAATCGAGAATATATTGGATAGCTGTTGCGTTTCTTTTGCATTGGAAACACCTCCCATGGAAGAATTAAAATTTCGTTGACTACGGATACGTTAAACAACGTAGATCAAATCAAACTTATTTACTTGATTTGTGACTCAATTCGTTTTGTCATTCACGACGGACACGGCCCCAATGAAATGCCTTCATGGATTGAAGCACCAACAATACGATTCTGTGGCTTAATTAGGCCCGGTTTATTAATTCGCGCCTGAAGCATTTCCAGGGCCTCGCAGACCATTGGCTCATGTTCATAGACTACCGATGTCATTGCAGGCCACGTCCGCTCAGCTTCGTTCCGTGACCCCCAGCTGGTAATACTCACATCGCGTCCTGGCTCTAATCCTAATAATGCAGCTGCTTGCGCGACCGAACGAGCCAGTGGTTCACCGTGGCATATCACTGCTGTTGGACGAACTCGCTTTGCCATGACTTTTTTAGTCCAATCAAAAACTGACTGTGCCTTTTGTCTAGTCGATTCATTAGAGAAAAAATCTACCCAATCTTTTTTTTGCACACGGTCCCAGCCGTGTTTAATACCTACACGTACGAACGTTTCATAAGCAAGACGGTGCTCAAGATACCGTTGCGGGCCGCCAAGATAAGCAACACGTCGATGCCCATAACCAGCAACACGCTCTAGCAATTGTTCTGTGACACCGACAAAATCCATCATCACGGCATAACGTGTTGGTTCATTAATACTCACCCAGGGAAATTCGGGCCGTTGATCCAAAGCATCGTACATATCCTGCCCAACATCTCCGATCAACAGCGCTCCATCGACCATCCCCGCAGCGATTTGGTGCGGCAGGTTCGAGATGTCGTTTGAATCACCATGATGCAGTTCGAGTTGATAAGCAATCTTTCGTTCATAACAAATTGCTTCCAAGGCCCCAAGGATGGGAGCTTGAAATCCACTGGCCATCATGTCCTGACAATTGTCAGAGGCAATGACCACACCAATCTGGTTCTTGCGTTTGGAACGTAGTAACTGCCCCGCCGCCTGTGGATAGTAGTTAAGCTTTCGGGCTACTGCTTGTATATGCTTTGTGCGTTTGGCACTGATTTCCTTTGAGCCGCGCAACGCAAGCGACACGGCTGACTGAGAAACCCCAGCGGCCTTGGCAACATCCTTGGCGGTCACGGCTTTGGTTGATTTCATACTGCATTCCCAGTTACTAATACGTATTAGTCTATGCGGAACACTGACACAGTCAATTGCGTTGAACCAAAAATTTTGGATATTGCCCTACCAAACTGACCACCATCAGTTACGGAAAATCTGTTTAGCTCAGTAAATAGATCGGATTCAGATGCTAACCTACATAATGTCGATTTCATCAAACATACAGTGAATATAATCCGCATGGTCAATGCTGAGATTTGCTTAAGCGTGCGTAACGGGCACGATAAGCGCTTGGTGTTTGCCCCATGCGTTTGCGAAAGAGCCGACTGAAATAATATGGGTTGGGTATGCCGACTCGGGCTGCGATCTGTGCGTTGTTCTCCTGGTTCAAACGCAGCAGGTCGCATGCAGCAGCCAAACGCTTGTTGATCAGATACTGCATAGGCGGTTGCCCAAACCACTTGATAAATAATTGGCGAAGATAATCTGCATGGACGTGACATTCATCTGCCACGTCTGTCATCGACAACGGTTCGTCATAGCGTGTATCCATGATTTGTCGCGCCTTAACCACGGTCTTGGGAATCGCAGGGCCATCTTTGATTGATGATGCTTGTTGACGGCATAGCTCCAACACCAGGCAACTCGCCAGCAGGTTCAATCGTTTATGTTGCCAGTCATCATGCCTGCTCAATTCTTCACGCACGCGTTTAAATACAGCAAGCGTAGCACGATCGGCCCGCCAAACACCAGGTTGAAGTGTTTGGGCTTCATCACTATTGATACCAATACATATTTCCGCACCACTGGTTTTACATTCGTCTGCATGTTCACCAACCGGTTGATAGATGCCGATGTCCCCGTCGCGATAAGACATACGTTGCCCGTCCTGCAACAGCCAACCTGTAATACCTCGATACCAAATAATTTCCGTGCAGGCATGGGCATGCATAAAGCAGGTCTGACCACTGACACGATGCATTTCCTGGGCAAACAGACAGGCGGCTTGACTTCTGACTATCTCTGTTTTGTGCAAAATTAAATCCTTTTCTGTTCATTTACCTCATATTACATGACGAATACGATTGCCTCGTAAATTAAATGTACAAAGAGACGCAAATAAATCCAAGGTCAGAATCAGATTTAAACAAGGTCAGATACTTTCCCCCAACCATATTCCTGTAGTGGATTCATGCATACAACTGGTTTTAAAAAAACTTTCAGCAAGACAACAACGGATTAATTGATGAACAAAACATTCAGAGCTATCACCTTTACGGATGTCAACAAAGTTGCGATAGGTGAATACGAACTGGGACCATGCGCGGTCGACCAGATCGTTGTGCGGACCCGCTATACCATGGTGTCATCCGGCACAGAACTTCGCGTCCTTGCTGGACATTACGAAGCTGCGGGACAATATCCTTTGATCCCGGGCTACTCATCCATTGGCGAAGTGATTGAAGTGGGCAGTCAAGTTACCGGATACCGCGTTGGGGATCGTGTGTCTTGCCGAAACCCACAACCGGTACCAGGAATCCATCTGCATTGGGGTGGGCAATCAGGATTACAGGTCCAACCTGCAACCGGTCAAGGTCGTCCGATTCTGCTGCCCAAAGATGGCGATTGGCTGGATTACATAGCGGTCGAAATTTCAGCCATCAGTCTTCGTGGCGTGTCAGCAGCGGCCCCCAAACATGGGGAAACTGCGATCGTTCTTGGACAGGGTTTGATCGGCGCCTTCTCCGCGGCATGGCTTAATGCTGCAGGTTGCCGAGTCATTGTGGCGGATATGGAACAAAGCAGGTTAGAGCGTGCCAAACAATGGTCAAGTGCCAGCGTCAATGTCTCAGAACCTGACGCAATATCACGCATTGAGAACATGTGCAACGGCGGGGCAAATATTGTCGTCGAGTGCTCCGGCACACCCAAGGGAGCCCAGATGGCTTACTCTCTGATTCGTCAAAGCCCCAATGGTCATAAAGACGAACCGATTGACTTCTATCAAAACAATTGGTCTCGGCTGGTGATGCAGGCCAACTATGTGCAAACCGTCAACATCAATCCGTTTGGATTCTGCCCTGG
>JBICHS010000736.1:0-9914 GCA_043101135.1 Phycisphaeraceae bacterium JB051 | reverse complement strand
GATGCAGAGCAAAAACGTGCTGAGAATCGCAAAAACCGCGTAAAAACTCAGGGGTAAACTGCGGAAGAAAAAGCCCAGGCGTTCCTGCTCCGTTGCCAACACCGCCACGCCGGGGACGAAGATCAACGCTTGAACGTAGGCCGGCCAGGCGTTAAATGCCATGAGAATCGCGATGGGCGATGCGGTGGAATCGATGATGTAGGCCAGCTCTTCGTGGCTGATATTTTCCTTGTCCGCGATGGGTTTGACGCAGGTGCCTGCAAGGACTGCACTCATGTTCCCGCCCTGGAAAAACAGGATGCCCAGGCCCCATGCAACAAGCTTGGCCGTGCGCGGCCCGCGGACGAGTGTGCGCGTTGCCCATTGTGCAAAGGCCTGCGTGGCGCCGGTGCGTGACCACACGCCCATGAGCCCGCCGAGTAGCCACAGGTAAAGTAGTAACACGCCTGCAGACGATGAACTTGCCAACGACGGCATGAGCACTTCTTCGGTCAAATCATATTTTTGAAGCATCAGCGCACCGGTGCAGATACCGATGAGCAAACTCACCAACGGCTCACGCGTTGCAAGGCACAAACCGATGGCAACGATCGCAGGCAACAACGACCACACCCCCAGATGCTTGGTCGCGGTGACGTAGGAGTATTGGCCGTCCTTGTCGACCATGATCTTGCCATTGACCTGTTCGGGCAACATCGTCGGCACGCCCCCAGCTTGCAGCGCCTGATCCACTGGCGTGCGTTTGCCTTTGAAGATGTAGTAAAGCCCACTGTCATCCTGCTTCACATCCATGCTCGTGTACTGCAACTCCCACTGCGGCGTGACGTTCTTGCCGATGAGGTAGCCGCCAATCAAACCAATGAGAACAATCAACAAGCCGGTGAATTTGAGAAGAGGTGACGGTTTGGCAAGCATGCGTTATTTTCCAAGGCCCCGATACGTTACAAGTACTGACACGGTGTCAGCGAACAAACTGCTGACTGGAAGTTGTATTGCATCTGCGAGCTGGGGTGACACGCCCAACTCGCAGATGCATTTCATTGACATACACCTCAATGAAATACAACTGGCACGGTTAACTGACAGCCTTTTCACCGGGCATGATGAAATGACTGCCACCGAGAATACTGACTTTGTCATGGATCGGGCTCGCCAACTCCGTCATCAATCTCAGGCCGGGTTTGGACGTGACCAATCGCGGGATACTGTTGATCAATGATGCTACCGTTGCTTGATCACCAGGGACACCATCAGGGAAAGTCAGCGTGAGATTAGGCGCACCTTCAACGGTCACCGTGTCATGTGGCGTTTCTTCGCAGAGTGCCATCGTCAGATCAAGATCGATGACCAATTCGCCTTTGTACATGACCTTGACCATCTGATGCAGGCCACGTGTCTGACCGGGCTCAACGGTGACATGGTCGGTCTTGATGGCTTTGTCTGCGACGACGGGTTCGAGTGTTTCGACAATGTCTTCAGCGGTGACATGCCAGCCCATGCTGTGTGCAAGCAGTGCTGCTGATTCACAGAAACCGGCGTGCCCGGCTTTCCCTTCCTGGAACAAAGCCTGGAACGTGTCGGGTTCCAGACCGCTACCGATTTTCTTTTGCAGCGGGCCACGGCGTGTGGTGGCATCGACCACGCGTGTTGCTTTGATGCGATCAATCCGCGTGCTCACGCCGGTCATCACGACAGGCAGCAGGTCCATGACAAAGCCGGGGTTCACACCTGTACCGACGACGCTGACACCCGCAGCCATACATGCTGCATCAAGTTCAGCTGAGGCCTGCGGCGCGGTGAGCCAGGGGTAAAGCAGCGGTTCGCAAGTGCTCGCGACATGCGCGCCGGCCTGAACCATTGGCATGATCTGTTCAATGGATCGTACGACCGAAGAACCGGCGGTGTGAAGCACGACATCCGGCTTGGCATGTTCGCAAAGATCATCAAAAGAAGCATAGACACTCACGTCATCCAATGCACTGATGCCGGTGAGACGACCCAGTGATTGTTCCTGTTTAAGTGGGTCAATATCAATCCCGCCGATGATTTGAGCCCAGGGCTTGGTTGCAAGATACTTGACGGATTCCAGGCCGATGGGGCCGAGTCCGAATTGTGCGATACGAATGGGTTGCATAAACATTTTCCTTTTCCGAAAGCAGTCACGACTGCAAAAAACAGGGGGAGCTAGTGGGTCTTGGTGATGTAGGGTTGGACATGTTCTAGATCCAAACCTGTTCCCAAGCCATGGACAATTGGACGAGCTATCTGGCGGCCTTTGGCATACTTGATGGGATGCGTTGCAGGGTTGCCAGGAAAGTTTCGACGTGGTGCACCGCTGGTTTGATAATCCATGCGGGGTAACGCAAAGCAAAGTTGAATGTTGGCCCAGGCGCCGATATCGGTCATGACGAGCCCGCCGATGTAGATCTCAACGTCGGGTGCGTTTTCGTAGAGATACCGCCCCATCTTCATGGCATGAACAATGCCGCCGGCCTTTTGAATCTTGATATTGACCATGTCCGCAGCATCCAAGGCATGAAGCTGCTTGATGTCATCGAGTGTCCAGATCGCTTCGTCTGCCATGATTTTGATCGGCATGGTTTTCTGCGTCGGCCATTGACGAACAGCCTGTGTGACATCGGCTAACGCCTGCATGTCTTTTTCACTGGTAGGCTGCTCACAGAGAAACGGTTGGGCATAACCCACAGCAATGAGCGCATCGGCAATCTGCTTGAGATGCTCCAGACTGGTGGCTGAATCTTTCCATGCTTGATTCACATCCACCCAGATCACGCGATCGGGTTTCCTGGATTTGACGATTGCTTCTGCGGTGGCAGTCAGCCGCTTGAGATCCTTTTCAAAGTCCAAGCCGATCTTGATGCGGATGGCCGGATAGTCGGTGTGCAACTTCGCAGCAGCACTGGCGAGTTTCTTTTCGGTTGCCGTTGCGTTGTAGGTTGCAGCAGATCGGTAGATGGTCTTGCGCTCTTTGCCATCCTCGAATAGATCGGCAATGGGCTTTTCGTAGACTTGCCCAACGAGGTCGAGTAACGCCATGTCAAAACCGCTGAGTGTTGCACGCAGTTGGCGCGGCTTGGTCGGCGGTTTCTCCCACGTGAGTTTCTGCGATTGGGCTAACGCATCTAGCCGCCCCAACCAATCCTCAACCAAGGCCATGTCACCAGCCAGATCGTTGGCAGCCAATGTCCGGCCGATGAGGATTCGGCGCATCGCAACAGCACCGGCCCATGAATCAGACTTGGACTCATTGGTCACCAGGGTGCGTGGGAGAATACTGCCAAGCGCGGTGAACTTGCGTTTGGCATTTTGCATGTCACTGGCATGAATCAAAACAAAGATGCCATAACAGGTACTGCTACTGCCTTTGGAGGTTTTGAATTTTTTCTCCAACGGGATGCTGAACGCCTTGAGATCAATCGCGTCAACACGCACCTTGGCCCAGGTCGTGGTTGCCATCAGGCTCACGAATAGCAGGGGCAGACACCAATGATAGATCAGAGATTGACGTTTCATATGCATGATCTATGCAAAGATGGTGCCATGCCTAAAAAATGGTGTCAGAGCGTCAAAAACGGGTTTTAAAAGCCGTGAGGGGTGCCGCGTGTTGACAAATAATCAACAATCACAGGCACAATGCTGCTAAAATTGTCACTTTCCAGGCAACTCGCCGTACCGCTTGGCCATCCGATAGAACTGCCCGCGGTCCATTTCCGCGATCTTGGCGGCCTGAGCCATGTTCCCTTCGGCCAGTTGTATCACGTAGCGACAATAGGAAGACTCAAACTGATGTTTGGCGGTGCGAAACGGCCCGTGAAAGAGCTGCGCGTGATCCTGGGTTTGCGGCGCATTGTGCTGAATTCGGAACGGCAACTCATTGGGATGGATCGTTGAACCCGTATGAAGCACCATCAGACGCTCGACGAGATTCTGCAACTCACGAATGTTCCCAGGCCAGTGATAGGTCTGTAACAGATGCATCGCCTGGGCGGTGATCTTGATCGGCTCGATCTGGTCGGTGGTTTGATATCGCTCGATAAAATGGTTGATCAACGTCGGGATATCCGTCGGCCGCTCACGCAAAGCCGGCAGATGAATCGGCACCACATTAAGTCTGTAATACAGATCCGCTCTGAATTGACCACGTTGAATCTCACCGAGTAAATCACGATGTGTCGCAGCAATCACGCGCGCTTCGCTGGTCATGGCCTGCGTGCTGCCAACGGGCGTGAAGCTGTTGTCTTCAAGCACATGAAGTAACTTGGCCTGTAGAGACAAAGGCATCTCACCGATTTCATCAAGAAAGATTGTCCCTTTGCCCGCATGCTCAAAACGCCCTATTCTTCGGGCATAAGCGTCCGTAAACGCGCCACGCTCATGGCCGAAGAGCTCGCTTTCCAACAGGTTGTCCGGAATCGCCGCACAGTTAACCGTCACAAACGGATGTTCTCTGCGAGGACTTGCGGTGTGTATCGCATGCGCTAAAAGCTGCTTACCTGTTCCTGTTTCACCGAGAATCAAAACACGGCTGCTGGTCTGGGCGATGCGCTGAGCCGTCTGAAAAATCTGTGACATCGACTGATCCGTGCTGACCATCTGATCCAGTTGCAACACCGAACCATGATGATGATGCTGTTGATGCAGCACACGTCGAACACGCGAGATCAGTTCCTCGGGCTCGACGGGTTTGGCCAGGTAATCCGAACACCCCAACCGCACAGCTTCAACCGACGCTTCATCCGAACCAAAGCCGGTGATCATCACGATTGGCAAGGTATGCCCATTACCACGCACCTTGCGGATCAGATCAAAGCCCCCCATCTCACGCATAACCAAGGTGGTGATGAGCAGATCATATTGGTCATGGTTCAAACGCGGCTCAGCCAATCTCGGATCATCACAGATCACCGGGTGATAGCCATGAGCAGCCAATGTTTGAGCGGTCTGCTCGAGAAATTCGGGGATATCGTCCACGATTAAAATGGAAGCACCTTTGGCCATATCACCCATCATTCAAGAATGTTGACTATATGTCAACGCCATTAAAAGACTATGCACAAAAAATTGACACGGGGCCTTAACAGGAAGCACCCAAACGACCATCTTTTTAGTAATTCATGCAATCAGAGCGTTATTTCGTCTATTCGTACCATTTGGCATGGACTTTGCGATATGAGAACCGTGCATGATGAGCAATCGCAATCAAACCAAACGCGACTGTTCATGGCCATGCAAACGAATGATCTGAACACTCGACCTACATTAGTTGCCTTTGGCGAGAAAGACGCGTGATGAAAAACAAAGCCTTCACCCTCATCGAACTCCTGGTTGTCATCAGTATCATAGCCATGCTGATCTCCATTCTTCTGCCTGCCCTGGCGTCAGCCCGTAAGACGGCAATGCGTCTGCAATGCTCAACCAATTTCAAGCAGATGACCACCGCCATCCTCAACTATGAAATGGACAACAAGTCGGTTCCCGGCGCGGTCTATCGTGGCGTACGTGATCCCGAAGCAATCGCAGGATTAGGCGGTTGGGAGAAATACCTTAGTCACGAAAAATGGCTCACCCATTACCTGGGCAAAGCCTACGGTGTATGGCGCTGCCCGGACAACCTGGCGGCCTACGATCACCCGGCGGGTGGCAAGATGGTCTTCCTGATCAACAACCAATACACCACCACCAAGCGATACTTCTTCGGTCGTACTTCCACCAGCTCCATTCCTTCAAGCTATCTCCCCGGTGATGCAGAGCCCGTCTCACTGGAAGACGCAATGGCAGCAGGACGTGAAGGTACTGATGATTACGATGTCAAAGGTCACAGCGAGTTGTGGATGATCTCCGACATCGATGGGCTGAACTACGGCAGCTCCGCAGGCACCTACGGTCTGGACACCCCCACCACGCGCCCGCCGCACTTGGGTGAGACGCGCAACTATTCGTTCTTCGACGGACATGTTGAAACACTGGGACTCGACGCGCTGCCTGCCAACGAATAAAAACTGACAACCGACTCCAACGCAATCTACTTCATCCTTGACGGCTCCCCCAAAGATACCCACCTCATCCCCTGAGATTTGCCGTCAACGTCCCGGGGAATTGGCAAGCGTCGATTGAGTGTGCATTGCACGCCTGCCAGTTCCCCGGCTTTAACAAACAATTGACCGATCAGAATCTGAAAGTCACCTGTGCACCGATCGTCCATCAACATTTCGCGACAGCTGATGAGCCTGGTAACACTCATCCTCATCAGCCTCACCAACCATCAGTATGCTGCACAAAGTCAGCAGAGTTCCTCGGGGATGGTGGTCTCAGGACACCGTCAGGCAACACTGGCGGGACAGCAAATTCTCTCTGAAGGTGGCAACGCAATCGACGCCGCCATCGCCGTCGCCACCACGCTAAACGTTGCCGAACCCTGGGGCTCAGGCTTGGGTGGTAAGTTGGTGATGCTCTATTACGACGCGTCACGCAAACAGGTTTACTGTGTGGAAGCACTTGACCAGGCATCATCGGCCATGGATCCCAAACACAACCGCAGCCGAACCGCGGCACAATCCATTGGTGTCCCCGGTCAATTGATCGGCTGGGCCAAGGCTCACGAACGCTGGGGTTCCAAGCCCTGGGCAACACTGCTTGAACCGGCGATCCAAACCGCTGAAAACGGCTACACGCTCGACCGCTTTGACCGTGTCGCCTTGGAACATGCCCGTGAAAAACTCATCAAGGGCGGGGCCGGTGAGACATTCTCCGCCACCGAGCCCTTAACCGATGAGCAAACCACACTGACCAACCCACAGTTGGCCAAGACATTTCGAATCATTCAGCAACAAGGCTACCGCGCGCTCTACGGCGGGGAACTGGGTCAGAAAATGGTTGACCATGTCACTGCATCAGGCGGCTGGATGACCATGGATGATCTGAGACGTTACCGACCACGCATTTATGCAGCACCCAAAACGCGCTATCGCAGCGCCTTGGTTTACAGCAGTGATGGGCCGGCAACCGGGGGCCCGACCGTCCTGCTGAGTCTTGCCTGCCTCAACAAACAACAGGCAGCAAGTGACCCGCAAGGTGTGCAACGCATGGATCAGATGGCCCGTGTGTTGATGCAGGTCTACGGTGTCGTGCGATCCAAACTCGCGGATCATCCCGCTGCCGGCGCAACACTGCGTCGCGAGTTAACGCCGATGGCCATTGCGCAACTCAATCGTCAAGCCAAGCAGATGAACCTGCAGACTTCAGCACGTGCTCCGCTGCCGGGCATTGATGCAGAACAACTCTCACATAGCACCACGCACTTCATCGTCTCCGACGCGCAAGGCAATGTTGTCAGCGCGACCCAATCACTGGGTAAACACTACGGCTGTGGCATCATGATTCCCGACACCGGCATTCTCATGAATACGTCACTGAACAATTTCTCCAGCTACAGCAGTTCACCCAACGCAGCCAAACCCGGTCGCCGCCCGCGAAGCACGATGTCTCCCACCATCGTGCTCAAAGCCGGCAAGCCCATCCTCGCATTGGGCTCGCCCGGTGGTCAGCGTATTCCCGTCTCCGTGCTGCAAGTGATCAGCGATGTGATCGACTATGACATGCCCTTGGAACAAGCCATTGAAATGCCGCGTTTTCACGTGCGAAACAGCACCCGACGCCAACTCATCGAGCTTGAACACAGCATGTCCCCAAAGCTTCTCACCGAATTAACCAACCTCGGTTGGCAAGCCCAGCAAGTCACCACCAGCGTCATGTACTTCGGCCCGGTCAACGCCATCGGCTTTGACGGCCAAACCAGTATCGGCGTTGCCGATGACCGTCGCAGCAATGTTGCCAGCGGCGTTGAACCTTTTGAACAATAGTGCGAATCAAGAAATGAATCGCCACCTTCCGTCACTCCCGCGCAGGCGGGAGTCCGGTGAAGTGTGCAAGCGTCATCAGAATGCCACTGGATTTCCGCCTACCGGGGGCGCGGGAATGACGAAATCAGAGCGTGTATGAAAAATCATTCTTTGAACTGCTCTAACCAACCTTAACGATATATTTCACATTGGAGTGATCATGAAAACCCACGTATTCAAAGCCCTGTTGACGGTTTGTTTCGTTGCCCTGCTCAGTCAAACCAATCACGTCAGCGCACAAACAACACCATCGCAAAAACTCATCAAGGTCGCGATCTATGATCACAAAACCGATGGCATCTCCGGCGGTCGCAAAAACCTTGAAGCTTTTTTAATTCCTGCCAACGGCTACATCACAACACATGTCACACCCGCGGCGATTCGCTCCGGCGCACTGGATGACCAGGACGTGCTGATCATGCCCGGTGGTTCAGGCAGTAAACAAGCTTTCGCACTCGGGGCTGATGGCAAACAGATTGTCAGAGATTTCGTCGCCAACGGTAAAGGCTACGTCGGCATTTGTGCAGGAGCGTACCTTGCCACCAATCACTATTCATGGTCACTGGGCCTGATCAATGCCAAAGTCGTCGACACCAAACACTGGGCACGCGGCACGGGGGATGTCATCCTGAAGATGACAGAGTCAGGCCAGAAAAATCTGGCGTACGACGAATCAAGCTGTAAAGTCTATTATGGTCAAGGCCCATTACTGGCGCCAGGCAAAGATGACAACGCACCGAAATATGAAACGCTGGCAACCTACGCAACCGAGATTGCCAAACCAGGCGCCCCCACCGGTGTGATGATCGGCACGACCGCCATCGCGCGAACCCAATACGCAAACGGCCGCGTCGTCTGCTTCAGCCCGCATCCCGAAAAGCCCGGTGGCATCGCAAGCCTCATCCAACAAGCCGTCACCTGGGCAGGAACCCCGCAAGATCAATAACAAACATCCGATCATCACCCAAAAAACAAAACCATCAACGCACTTTGAATTGAGCACCAGTTGTCAATCTGGTGCAGGTAACACAACACAAACACACAACGAGCACCGGACTCACATCCGGTGCTCATTTTTTTGTAGACATGCAACACGTCAAGCACACAACGCAAACACCGCTGTACATCCGTCACTCCCGCCTGCGCGGGAGTGACGGTAAATACAACGCAACCGCCAATGAGATACGCAACGAATTCACAATGAGCAAATAGCCGCGTTGCGACGCAACGCAAGTGCATCAACGATTCAATGCGGCTTGTCGCGATAACGCCCCGGCGTTTGCCCGATCTGTTCACGGAACACCGCCGAAAAACGCTCACGACTGTTAAACCCACTGGCCAAAGCAATCTGCTCAATGGGCATCTGCGTACTGCTTAAAAGTTGGCAAGCCAGATCAACATGCGCTTGTTGAATGACATCCAGAATGCTCTTGCCCAGCGCGGAGTCAAAACGCATCTCCAGATTCCGGCGACTCACTGTCATCTGCTCGACAACATCACTCACGCGAATTGGTTGATCTGCATGCTCCTGAATATATCGCACCGCATCCCCCACCAACCGGTCATCCGAAGCCAACGCATCCGTGGACTGACGGGTGACAACGCCCATAGGACCAATGCGAATGCACTGCTTATCCATCGCTGGCTCGATGAGTAACTGGTCAAGCAACCGCGCTGCTTCAAAGCCGATCCGCTCATGAGCCATTCGAATGCTTGAAAGGGTCGGGTAAGCCATCTGACATAACATCGCATCGTCATCAACACCTAGAATTGCCAAATCGCCCGGCACGTTGATTTGCAATTGCCGACAAACTTCAAGCAGTACCATGGCCATCGGATCATGGCAGGCAAGAATCCCTGCAGGTTTGGGCAAATCCATCAACCACTGACGCAGCTGCCGATCCTGATCCGAAACACGCCAGCCGACTTCGCCCACCTGCTGCTGACCATGCGCATCGACAAAGTAATGCACCTTACCCGGCACATGTTTTCGAA
>JBICHS010000735.1:0-6960 GCA_043101135.1 Phycisphaeraceae bacterium JB051 | reverse complement strand
GTTCCTGATGCTCTCTGCACACGCTGCAGGCTACCGTTTTACAACGCATGGTCACAGTGCAGCCGACGTGCCCATCTCCGCCATCGGTGTCGGCTCCGAGCATTTCGAAGGCAACTTCGATAACACCCAAGTCCCCCGCAAGATTTATCAGATCATGACCGGGGAAGACATGCCTTGAATTAGACATTGAAAGCGAAAAAAAACTTCGCCCATGAGATTTGGCGCGTTAGAATTCGGTTGCACGTCCACAACCTTTCTTACGTTCGCACGGAAACATCTCATGGTCATCATCTCATTTGTCTTCTTCACCGCACTCGTTGGCATACTCACCTGGCTGATCACGCATAAAGACGATCATGCAACCTCAACGGGATACTTTCTGGGAGGACGTTCGCTTGGGGGCATCGTCATCGCAGGCTCACTGCTGCTAACCAATCTCTCCACCGAGCAGATGGTCGGCCTAAACGGCTCGGCGTACAAGGACGGCTTGAGTGTCATGGCGTGGGAAGTCGGTGCGGTTGTCGCGTTGGTGTTCATGGCTTTGTTCTTTCTGCCCCGCTATCTCAAGAGCGGCATCACCACCGTCCCCCAACTGCTGGAAGAACGCTTTGACCATGGCACGCACACCATCACCACGGTGATCTTCCTCTTTGCCTATGCCGGGATTCTGCTGCCGATCATTTTGTACACCGGTGCTCGCGGGCTCAGCGAGATGGTTGACCTCCAACATCTCACGGGCATCAACAATGACTTTGTACTCATCGCATCGACCGCGGCATTCGTCGGCGTGGTGGGTTCTGTCTATGCGCTCTGGGGTGGCCTGCGATCCGTGGCCGTCTCCGACACGCTTAACGGTGTGGGCCTACTCACCGGTGGCATGCTCATCGTCTACTTCGGCTTAACCAAAGTCAGCGATACCGGTGAGATGCTTGATGGCCTGCAAACCGTGATCAAAACCAACCCCGATCGATTCAATTCCATCGGCGGCCCAACGCAGGAAGTGCCGTTCGGCACGGTTTTCACCGGTGTGTTCCTGCTGAACATGTTCTACTGGACCACCAATCAGCAAATCATCCAACGGACGTTCGGCGCAAGTAATCTGCGTGAAGGACAGAAAGGTGTGATCCTCTGTGGCGCTTTGAAATTACTCGGCCCGTTGTATCTGGTTCTCCCGGGCATCATTGCGTACCACCTGTATGCAGGTGATGCGGGCATGCGAAATGACATGGCCTATGGTCGACTCGTCCGTGATGTCCTGCCTGCCCCGTTGACCGGCTTTTTCATTGCTGTAATGGTTGGTGCGATTCTCAGTTCGTTCAACTCCGCGCTCAATAGTGCCTGCACACTCTTTAGCATCGGCTTGTATCAAAACGTCTTTAAACGTGATGCGACTGAGCAACAGGTGGTACGTTCTGGTCGTGTGTTCGGGATAATCATTGCGATTATTGCCGTTGCGGTTGCGCCCATGCTCATTGGGCAATCGAGTATCTTCGCGTATCTCCAGAAGATGAACGGCCTGTATTTTATCCCGATTTTTGCAGTGGTCATTATGGGCTTACTGACCAAACGCGTTCCCCCCATGGCTGCCAAAGTCGGTTTGATTGCCGGCCTGTTGATCATTGCCACCGGCTACTTCGTTCCCATCGGAACCAAGCAAGTAACCTCGCAGATGGATAAGCCATTGGCGCAGGTCGAGCAGCTTCTGCAGCAACCCGGCTATGCATTGGTGAACCCAGAAGGCGTCACACAGACCGACGAGAATGGTGTTGCATACGTGACACTCAGTCACACCCACGATGCAGCCAAGACGATCGCAGGCGATCTGATCAATGACTACCACTTCCTGGGCCTGGTCTTCGTCAGCCTGCTTGCCATCATGTTCACCATCGGCAAGATCGCACCCACCACACAGGCATGGGAACACAAACACACCGGCGAAGTCGACATCACCCCCTGGCGATTCGCCCTGCCCGGTGGCATCGCATTGATCATCGCCGTGGTGACGATTTATGCTTTATTTGCAGACTTTTCGGTGTTGGGGTGATTGAGACTGTAAACCTGTGAACAATCGAATCGCCAGTTCAGATGCCCGTGATTAAATGGATCAAGATCGCCAGCAAGGTCATCGCAGAAAACAGATAGGACACCAGCAGGCATACCGTCAAGGACACCCAGAAAATCGGGTTGCCCAGTATTGTCAGCATCACAAAACCGCGGGGTAAATCGCGACCATCCTTCAATAGCTTCACGCCATCACGCAGCACCCGCCCCAAGAACCAGTACAGCTTGGCACGCCCAATGACACCTTTGCGCAGTTCGTAGACTTTGGGTAATTTTTCGCGATAGACCGATTTCATTTCCAGCACGCGCGTCACCACGTCATTGAGTTGATCCGGCAAAGAGGTCAATAGCTTGAGCAGTTTCCAATACCCAAGCAACAAAACGATCGCAGGCCCGAGAATCAGCAGGATCAATGTCGTGCGATAGTGATAGCCCTGCAAGTTAAAGTAAACCGTTGCCGATGCCGCTACGCAGAGAATCAAAGCCAGCGAGTAATACACCAACCGAATACTGGACTTGGCGGACTGTGTGCATTTGCCGGTAAAATCCAGCACTTTTCGCTGCAATGCCACCAGTTGAGTTTCATCCAGTTCCGATACCGATTGGGCAACATCAAGTAACGGCTCCTGCGAATCGATCCTGTCATGATTATCGATAGATGCGTGGGACATATTTCCTCCGGAATAAATCAAATCGCCGTAATTAAATGTCTCCATAGGGTTCTATACTCGTACTGACCTTGCCTTCAGTCGTCATGCTTGTGCCCTGATCACCTTTGCGGATTTGGAGGCGTTGAAGAAATCGCTCATTGATTTTGAGATGCGGCGTTAAGTGGGATCGATTCAGTTTCCATTCACCACGACCATGTCGGATAAACTGTGTAAGTTCAAATTTGAATCCCTCGCGGTGAAATTGTTTACCCACCAGCGATTGATATGTATACACATCCATTTTCACATGGTCGCCATAAATTTCTTTGATTTTCACCGTAATGTTCTGAATGGATGGGAACTCATCATCTTCATCCGATGGCAATTGGTAAGACCATTGTGCCCCTTCACCCACAGGTTCGCTGGGGAATTTGCACGTCATCATTTTGAGCATCTGCCTGATGTCATCGCGTAACGCCTTAGCCAGATCATCATCAATGCCATGCGAATCCACGAGTGTGACCTCTTTGATCTGGCCTGTGGGGGTCATGACATAGGTACCATTAATCCCGTTGAATTGCTCAAAGAGCAGATCAGCCCCTTTACTAGCTTCGGGATTTGCATGATCGATAAAATCCACTTTGTCAATAAAAAAGCCGATGAGCATATTGCCATCAGGTTGTACTTCCATGACCTTGACCAGAAATGTCTCACGCGTAAATGGCGAAAGCACGATCAAAGGAAAACCCCTCAAGTCATTCTCCACATCAACATGATTCTTGCAGATGAGCTTTTCAAATTGCCCTTTGGAATAGTGATACCGCAACACCTGCCGCGGCTCATTACCCGTACTTCTCATCTTGATTGCAGGACGATAGGGATTGCTTGCCATCGGCGTGGTCTCACAGCCAACGAGCATAAAACTCCAACAAACCATCAAAGCAAAGAAACAATACAACTTCATGCGATCCCCCGGTCACGACGACGAATGGAATGAAAAGATTATAACCAATTGGAAATCGTGGGGAACGGCGACAAGGAGATATTCAAAAAAGTAAGATAGCACTTTGCGTGAGAGTCTTATGGTCGGAATCGTTGAATGTCCAATTCCTTGACCAGCTTGTAATGTTTATCGTTTGCGGTCTTCAGTGGTTTACGGGGTCAGACCCCGTTTCAATACGCAATACGTTTCAATACGTTTCAATATCCCGATGCCAAGTGAGTCGGGATTGTTGCTCACGGAATTGCCCATGTCTATACTGGATCGCAAAATTGAATTCCGAGGGAACACATTGACCATCCACCAGTTCAAACAAAACATCGAAACTTGGGATCGAAAGCTTGTCTGCAGTTTGACATTAGTCCTTGCCAGCATTCCCAATGTTTTCCTCTGGCCAGTATTGTTTGATCCCAATTCTGATCTGACCTTAGAATCATTTTTCTGGCAGCATCTGAAATTTGGTATCGGTATTCTGTTTCTTTGGTTTCAATTTCAGTTTTCAGCCTATGCCTATGGATTTGGGAAGAAAAAGAACAAAGAGATTAAAGACAAACTCAGACGATTCGGCTTAAGGTTCTTCTATTGGGGCCCCATGATCCTGTCCTGCATCAGTCTGATGATGGGAATTAGTACTATCAATCCGTTTGTATTTGGCGGGATTTATTACATGAGTGTACTTGCACTGAGTACGCGATTCTTTGAGCTTTACGTTCATCCGTGGATTGAACGTAAGTTCCCGAAGCTATGTAACTCATCCGCACACGTCAGTATCAACATGTAAATAAAAAACCCTCACCATGTTTGCCACATGATGAGGGTTTTTGTTTTCGTGCCGTGCCTTAGGGCTCGGTTTTATTCTTCGGTTTTTTCTTCAGCTGCGGGAGCTTCAGGAGCTTCTTGCTTGGGAGCGGCTTCTGCCTTGGCACCCTTGCGAAGCTTGGCTGCGAATTCCATGCGCTTGTTGCACTTGTCGCGGCGGCGGCTGTACTGGCCGGAGACCTGCGGGCCGGACTCTTCGCCGACGAGCTGGATCACACAGAGATCACCGGCGTCACCGATGCGGTGCTTGCCCAGACGGACGATGCGGGTGTAGCCACCGTTGCGGTCAGCGAACTGCGGGCCAATGACGTCGAAGAGACGCTTGACGAGCTTGGGGCCGTCGACGAGTTCGCCGTACTTGTTGCGGCTGACATCGGGGTCTTCGTCAAACTTGACCATGATCGGGTTACCGATCTGGGAGATGACGCGACGGCGGGAAGCGAGGTCACCCTTCTTGGCGAGGGTGATGAGCTTTTCGACGAAGGGCTTGAGGCTCTTTGCCTTGGGAACCGTTGTCGTGATTTGGCCGTGGGTCAGCAGGGAAATGGCCATGTTACGCCACATCGCTTTACGATGTTCCGTGTCACGTCCGAGTTTGAATCCACCTACTCTATGTCGCATGGTTTTATCCTCCCCGTCAGGCATCAAGCCTGTCGGTGTTCATTAATCTCAAAAATCTCAGATGACTGAGTCAGCTTTGATGCGCTGACGCAGTTCTTCGGGCAACTCCATGCCCAGGTGTAAATCCAGTTCGGTCAGCTTGCGGCGGACTTCGCGGAGCGAGGTCTTGCCGAAGGAGCGAACCTTCAACAAATCACTTTCAGTCTGCTGAACCAATTCAGCAACGGTATTCATCTTGGCTGATTCGAGGCAGTTGCTTGCACGAACGGACATTTCCAGTTCGCTGATGGGCATCTGCAGCTTGCGGATCAGGTCTTCGTCGACGCGGGCAGCGGCGGCAGCGGCTTCGCTGGCGGTTTCCTTGCCGATTTCGAAGTATTGGACGAACGGGTTGAGGTGCTTACGCAGGATCTTGCCAGCTTCGACCAAAGCCATTTCGGGGCTGATGGTGCCGTTGGTCCAGATTTCCAAGGTCAGCTTGTCATAGTTGGTCTTCTGACCCACACGGGTGTCTTCGACCTTGTAGCGGACGCGGACGACGGGGCTGTAGATGGCATCAACGGGGATGACACCGACTTCCTGGTCTTCGCCGGACTGGTACTGTTCGGATGCTGGGACGTAACCACGACCCTTTTCAACTTTCAGTTCCATGTCAAAGTCGATCTGCTTGGTGAGGGTACACAGGATCAGATCTTTGTTGACGATGGTGACGGAGGTGTCAGCTTCGATGAGCTCAGCGGTGACTTCACCAGGACCTTCAGCGGACAAACGCAGGGTCTTGGGTTCATCAGATTCGCTGGAGACAATCAGGTTCTTGATGTTGAGGATGATGTCGGTGACATCTTCGGTCACACCTTCAAGGCTGGAGAATTCATGGCTTGCACCGGCGATTTTGACGCTTGTGCATGCAGCACCTTCCAGGCTTGAAAGGAGAATACGACGCAGGGAGTTACCAATGGTCGTACCCATACCACGCTCGAAGGGTTCCACGGTGAACTTGCCGTAGGTTTCCGAGGTGAACTTTTCATCTGCCACAACGCGGCTGGGCAGTTCGAGATTGCGCCATCTGATACGCATAAAACGGTCTCCGTTTGCCAACAATCCTTTGAAGGATATCCGCCGACTTCACGCTTAGCGTTGAGGTTGTTGGCAATCCTCAATCAAGCTTCTGTGTCAGCGGGGTGAGTATATAACTTTAAGTCGTACGTCTGTTGCGCTCAATGATCAAAGACAATCGATCAACATCGGAGCGCTAAACCGCAAGCGGTTTAATGGGATTAGACGCGGCGACGCTTGCGGGGGCGGCAACCGTTGTGCGGGATCGGGGTGTGATCTTCGACAGCGGTGATCTTGAGGCCAGCAGCCTGCAGAGCGGTCACAGCAGATTCACGACCGGCACCAGCGCCCTTGACGCGGACTTCAACGGTTTGCATGCCGAACTTCTTGGCCTTGGTGGCGCAGGATTCGGCAGCACGTGTCGCGGCAAACGGGGTGCTCTTACGTGAACCCTTCTGACCGGTGGAACCGGCGGAGTCCTGACAGAGCGTTTCGCCGTTCATGTCGGTGATGGTGACGATGGTGTTGTTGAATGTCGCCTTGATGTGGGCGATGCCACGCGAGACATTCTTGCGAACTTTTTTGGTCTTCTTTGCCATGTGTTCCTTCTTCTTTCTTGCTCCCTGATCCGTCGGAGAGTCGGCGGATCAGATCGGTGCTTGAACTGGGTGTTAACAGCAACCCAGTCCAACCTGCCAAAGCCAGATTACTTCTGACCCTTGACGCCCTTCTTACCGGCAACGGTCTTCTTCT
>JBICHS010000734.1:0-11457 GCA_043101135.1 Phycisphaeraceae bacterium JB051 | reverse complement strand
TCAGGTTATATGAGGTTATGACTTTTTTCGCAAGATCATGGCATTAAACGGACGGCCTTCTCGGCGATATTTTCTTTCAAAATTCGTCCCGACCAACTCGCCTTCGCCAGCAGACTCAGGGCTGACGAACTCCAGGCGATCGAAGATGTCGGTCACCTGTGCAGCATGGTCTTCCATCCATGCAAAGTAATCCAGGTGATCGGTGGCTAAACGGATCTGACCGGTGGGCGTGAGAATGCGATGCACGTCACGCAGGAACGGTGCCTGGACCAGTCGTCGTTTGTTGTGACGCGCCTTGGGCCAGGGATCGGGGAAGTAGATGTGCACCTGTTGGAAGATGCCATCCGCGACATAATTGCGCAGGAAGTATCCGGCTTCGGCATGGACCATGCGGACATTCTCACGGGCGTGACGACGCAGGCGATCGGCCGCATGACGCCAATAGGCCTTGGCATACTCGATGCCGATGTAGTTGATGTCCGGGTGCTCAGGTGACTGGTTGACTAGGAACGTGCCTTTGCCTGACCCGATCTCCAGTTCAAAAGGACGATCGCGCGTCGCTTCGTCGAACCAGGTGGTCAGGTCATAGGGTCCAGCATCAAACGGCCCGAAGGCGTCGAGGTGCGTCTGGTCTTTGCCGATGTGGCCGATATCGAGATTTACAGCAGTTTTAGCAGTCATGGGTTGGTCATGATAACAAGGTCAAGGCTGCTTGGCAGTAGAGATCAGCTGTAATCCGCATCATGTTTTAAGAAACTGTGAATGAGATTGACATGCACTGACAGCCAGCAGGGTAGTGAAATAACGGGGTTCAGGTTATAGCTAATACACCCATACCCGCCATAGAATGCTCTATGACAACCAGCAGGTAGCACAAAAATACACTTTTTGAATCATCGCGACCATTTGCCACTAGCAATTATACCTGGTTGTAAATTATCATTTGGATAAGAAGACAATAAGTCTATAATGTATAAATTCACCAGTACGACTATAACTCACGATTCTGATAAGAATTGAGTTGGGGGATCGCAGTTAAAACATTCATTTCCGTCTGAAGTTCATTCGATCCAGTCCACACGCTGAATCAACAATTAAAAGATCGTCATAGTCAGGCTTTTTCAGTTTTACTGGCTTAGGGGTATATCATTTTGGGGAACCAGGTTGAAAGGATCTTACGATGAAAGACCTTCAGGTCTATCTCATCTCCGATCAGCCAACACGTCTGAGAGACAACTGCCTGGAGATTCTGCAGTCCATCGGTTTGAAGGTGAATACCTGTCAAAGCGTTGCCAGCATCTCCGACCAGTATCAAGCGGATAAGGCCTGCTGTATTCTGGCCTACATGCGTGTTTCAGACTATCTGGGAATTGAAATCCACCGCACGATTATCAATCAAGGTATTGGTGCGCCGGTGATCATTCTGTCGGAATCTGCAGATGTACCCCTGGCTGTGACTGCGATTAAGCAGGGCGCGTTTGATGTGCTCCCCTGGCCACTGGATACCGATGAACTCAAAGATGCGATTCTCCAAGCCATTGAAATGGATAAACAGCGCATCACACATGAAAAAGCGCGCGACGAACTGCTCAATCGCCTGGGGGAACTGACCAAGCGTGAAAAGCAAATCCTGCAACTGGTCGTCAACGGCTTGAGCAGCAGTCAAATCGCCTACCAACTCGTCCGCAGCGAAAAAACCGTCAAGCTCCATCGTGCACACATCATGAAAAAACTCCGATGTGACTCGGCACACGAGCTGGTTCACCGCATGATCAAGCTTGAATTCGATCTGAATCACATCAATGAAATCTGAGATCAGTCATCTACTTACATATACCCCAAACAGCCCCGTCACGGATCCATCTTGTCATTCATAACGGTAAAAACAGCATTTCCGCGATAAACATGAAAAAACCAAGACAAACGTCGGGGGCTTTTGAAAAACCATTTTTACCACAGAGGACACAGAGCCTCCGGAAACACTGAATCTGAGCAAGACAGAGAAAATGCCTTAAAAATAGTTGTTTTCTCTCTCTGTGCTCTCTGTGAACTCTGTGGTAAAAAATGTCTTGACAGGAAAGTTGGGGGGTTCGAAGAGCTCGTCAAATCAAGACACGGACGAATCAGCGTAAAATGGCAGAAATCAGCAGTAAGGATCACAATCAGATCAATCAAAAGTGGAATCAGGTTATGTTTCACTACCCAAAATTTGAAATAGTCTAAAATATATACCCAACATCTTATATCCTAACAGGGGATACTCCGACGATAATACTAGTGCACAAAGCGAATGCCGCGTGCGACATTTAAAGCCGACAAGTACTGACCGGAATGTACGGCGGCGGAGGAAATTGCCCGGACCCCCCCGCCTCCGCCGTCGCCGGTCTTTTTTATTGCGCTGCTTTTCCGACGAGCTTTCTTTGCAGTAAACAGCGATACATAAAAAAGATGCCAATCGTCTGGCTCAAATTCATTTCTGTACTTTTGTCTTGGCTCCAATAACTGCAAAACATAAAAAACATTTTCTGTATACCATTTGAATGGAAGCACTTACTAAACCATTCAACCATAGATACAAACCCTATCGGCCACACATTAGGGTATACACAAAGCTATAATGCTCTATTTTTTCAAACATTGAACTTATTCTTGCTTTCGTGCTTGGACGGCGATAAAGTTGAGCATCTGAGTCTGACAAACACGATGTTCGAGGAATACCAACATGTCCGTGACACTCTGTATCAGTACCTACAGTCTGCTCAAATGGCGCCGTACTGCCAACAAATCCATCCTTCAAACAATCAATTGGATTGCCCAAACGGGCGTTTCTCACATTGAGTTCAGTGGCTTGGCAGATAAAGCGGTTCAAAGGCCGATAAAACAGGCTACCCTTCTCCAGGCCCGCTGTGCCCAACACGGCTTGAACGTCGCAAGTTACTGCACTGCCGCAGAACTGCTCCTATCACCGGCCAGGCAAAAGGCAGCCATCCGTGAACTCAAACAACAGGTGGACATTGCTGCTGCACTTGGTGCACCGTCGATGCGACATGACGTGACGCGCGGCTTTGAAGCTGGTTATGCCCGATTCAAGGGCCCAAAGACGTTTGCCCAGGCATTGAAGATCATCGTCCCTGCGATTCAGGAAGTCGCAGACTATGCCCAATCGCTTGGCGTGAAGACCAGCTTGGAGAACCACGGCTTTTTCATGCAGCATCCTCAGCGTATCTGCAAACTCATCGAAACGGTCAACCATCCGAATTTCGGACTCACCTTGGACATGGGCAATTTCATGTGTGTCGATGCCGAGCCTGTTGCAGCAGTCAAGCAATGTCTGCCTTACGCGCAGATGGTCCACGTCAAAGACTTTCACCGTAAACCCAAAAAGCAGATGCCCCCCACCGGCTGGTTTGCAACACCCACCAAGTTTGCGCTGCGCGGTGCCATCGTCGGGCATGGGGAAATCGACATCCCCGCACAACTCAAGCTTCTAAAGCAAGCCCGATACAACGGTCCTGTCTCACTGGAGTTTGAAGGCATGGAAGAACCCACCTTCGCAGTCCAAACCGGGCTGGATTATCTGAAGCAGGAACTGGGCAAACTCAAGATGCTCTAAGACAAAGCGCGTTTACTTCTTCTTGTCTTGCTTCATCAGATCCTCAGAAATCCGACACATTGCCAACACCTGAACATAGCTGTTCTTCAATTGCATGATGGACTGCAGCAGGGGCATGATCTGGTCATTGCGCATCAAGGTCGGACCCGCCATCTCCACGGCTTCGCGGCGATAGTCTGACATGTTTTTCTCAGGCAGTTGAATCTGGGGAATCATGGCCATGTACTTATCAACCTGACCCATCTGGATGTACAACTTGGCCAGACACTTCTGGATGAACTGCTTGTCGTTATGTTGGGTGAGCTGGGGGAGTTTGGACACTGCCAACTGGGCAAATTCCTCAGCTAACGCTGGCTTACTTTTTTCAAATGCCAACCCGGCACACTCGATGTACTTGTAAGCAATGTTTGTTCGGTCTTCCGGTGCGTTGGCAAGGATGTGCTTGGCTTTCTCAAAATTACCAATCTTGGCGTAACCCAACGCGATGGTATGGCTCACGGAGTTGACCGCATCGTCATTGCCAAACATCTTGAGCACACGCACGGCTTTGTCCGGCTCGGGTTTGTTGCCATAAATCAGACTGTGGCAAACCTCGGACGCCATCGTGCCATGCATCTTCGAATCAACAGCCTGAATCTGTTGGATCGCACCCTCAACGTCACCCTTCTTGGCAAGCTCAATGGCAATGGTCCGACGCGCGTGCGTTTCCATGCCCTTGAGAACACCTTCATACGACTGAGCAGCTTTAATCACCGCTGCATCATCACCTGTTTGGGCATGCATCTTGATCAAGGTCTGAACCAACAGCGAATAGCCAAACGACTTTTCTTTTTCCATACGCCTGGCGGCTTCATATGCCTGATCAAACGCGCCGGCTTTGGCATAATGCTTGGCTAAATGGCGGATGATATCTTCACGATCAAGCTTCTTGGCTACCTTGCTTAAACCCACATCAAATTCATCCATCTGGTTTTCATCGACCATGGCCATCAGCACGCCCACGAGTTCTTTCTGAACCTGTTCCTGGGACTTGGCTGACTTGAGTCGCCAGTAGCGTTGCTTGAGGGTCAACTCCCCATGACGTGCTTCACGAATCATCTCGCGAACCTCGGCTTTATGATCTGTCACACCAAAGCCGAACATTGACATATCCGTGGTGACCTGGGTCGCCCCCAGATCATCAATCAGTTTTTCAGCTTCATCAAGCTTGCCTGCCTTGACCAATCGCTTTGCCACTTCACATTGTGGCGCACCGCGTTTGTCTTTGTCGACGCCGCTTAAGGCTCGTCGTGCGTTGTCCACTTCACCAATCAATGCATAGGTCTCAGCGATCCTTGCCATGCAGTTGGAATAATGTTCCTTGTCCGATGGTGCAATGCGACCTGCCCCTTCCATGAGAAACTGCACCCGCTGCTTATCCGATTCAAGCTTGGGCATCTCACGGGCGTATGACATCACCGACAAGGAACAAACCAATAAGGCTGAAAACAGGCGGGTAAGGTGTATCATCATCAATCTCCTGATTTTCGTCAGTTTAATATTCAACAAGTAAACCAGAACGCAGCTCAGACTGAGCAATCGCAGTGAGTACCGTAACCTGATCTGCTGGATGCTGGATTTTTTCAAGGTATTTTTTGAACACCTGAATTTGATCGCGATCAAGTAAAATCGGGCCAACCTCACCCACCACGCGCATGATCCGCCGATGGGTCTTGGCTTTTATGATGGTGGTCAACGCGGTATCATATTGCCCGAGCATCGTTTGGGAAACCGCAAGGCGTTCATGAAACACATCCTGTTCCCATTCGTTTTCCAGAAGCTTAAAGTACTTGAGCGCTTCGTCGTAGTATTGCTTTGCAATTTCAGGCTTATTGTTTTGGGCAGCATGATCACAGATTTTGAGGTTCGCAAAAAATTGACTGCGGGGCAGTGAACCAATCGACAGCACCATCTGATAAGCCATCTTTAAATCACCCTTGCGAACATAGGCCATCGCGGTGCGTTCGCGAAGCGAGGTCCGCCAACGGACAGGTTCTGGCAGCTTATTGAGAACCTTAAGCCCCAGGTCAATGTTGTCCGCATCAATTAATTCACGTGCAATCTGGCGCAGCTCACGTTGCATTTTTCGATTGTCAAAACCAGCAATCGCCTTGACGATGGCCTGATCCAATTGCCCTTCATGGATTTGCATCTTGATGAGTTGCCATTGGGCCTCTTTGACTTCAGCGTTGTCCTTAAACGTCAGCGCGTATTCATAGGCTTGATCAAAACCATGCTTGCGTACATAACAGGCAATGAGCTTCTGCGTTGCGTAGGTTCGCCAACGTCCGTCATCAAACTTGGTATACCATTGCTGCGCTTCGTCCAAACGATCTTGATCAGCCAGATAACCCGTGATGCGGCTCAGCGCGAAGCATTGATCACCGATGCTGGTGATTTTGTGGTAAGTCATCAATGCCTGCTCGGACTGACCTTTGATCTGCTGTGCAATGGCAAGGCTCGCAAAGGCCCTGGACTTAAAGTCAATATTCAGATACCCCAACCTGCCTGTGATCGGTGCTTTGATCTTTGATATCGGCATGAGCATGGAACCTGCCTCATCGATGTAACCGGCTTCGGCCAAACCGCGAGCCGTTTCACAGACCAGCCAGAGTTGATGGGGTAAATCAACCTGCTCCCACAATGCCATGGCAGCCTTGGTATCGCCAAGCTGCCCGTAGGCATAACACTCCGCAGCAGGTAAGTGCTTGGCATCGGTGATTCGCGATGCCTGCTGTTGTGCAAGATCCAGTAACTGTCGTACATGTGCCTGATCAGCAGATCGAACCTGATCTGTCAGACATAGCAGTAACAACGTCACGCTTAGGCAAGTGATCGATTTCATGATTGTTTTTGTTAACCCCATAAATACTTCTATGACCTTCACTATCTCACGAGAGTCACATCGGAACAAATGGTTTTTTGATTACAACCCTGACCCATCCCCAGCAGGATTACGGTATTTTACAAATCTTGTTACAACAACACCGTCGGATCAACGTCCACAGCCATGCGGTTGTCGGAGATGAGCAGGCGCTCGTTACGCAGCATCGTCATGAGCTTCTGCAACGTGCCTGCATCAGGGGCGACCAGCTCGATCTGGTTGCGATGAAAATCCGCAATCCGCGCGATCGGGCAAGGCATCGGCCCACGCAGTCGAACAACGTTGCCCAAATGTTGATTGCATCGTGCCAACTCCATGGAAAGTTTCTTGCATAGCAGGTAGGACTTTTCGTGATCAACATCACGCACCACCACCCGAGCCATGCGCGTGTGTGGCGGCAAGCCCATCTGCTGGCGCATCTCCAGTTCACGTTGGGCAAACGCAATGAAATCATGTTTCGATGCCAACTTGATCGTCGGGTCATCAATCGAAAACGTCTGTACCACCACCACACCGGGCGTACTTGATCGCCCTGCTCGACCAGCGACCTGCGCGATGAGCTGGAAGGTACGCTCCGCTGCACGGAAGTCGGGCATGTGCAGCGACGTGTCACCACTGATCACACCGACAAGGCGGACATTGGGAAAGTCCAGGCCCTTGGCAATCATCTGCGTGCCGATGAGCAGGTCCAGTTCACCCTTTTGGAATAGGCCTAAAATCCGTTGGTAGTCATCACGCTGTCGCATGGTGTCACTGTCCATGCGGGCAAAGCGCAACTCGGGGAACTTGCGTTCGATCTCTTCTTCGACGCGTTGGGTGCCCAGGCCAAAGAGCGTGATTTTCTTGCCACACTGCGGGCATAAAGGTTTGAGAAGCTGCTCATTGCCACAGTGATGACAGCGAATAAACCCGCCCCCACCGCCATGCGTCCCACCGGTTGGCAATTGGTGTTTGTGATACACCATCGTGGCATCGCAATGCTCACAGGTCTGCATCCACCCACAGGTGTGATCAGGACACGCGACGTAGTTGGCATAGCCGCGACGGTTGAGCAGCAGCATGGTCTGCCCGCCCTGCTTTTTGACGTAGCCGATGAGTTCTTCGAGTTTACGACTCAGTAGATGCACGCCCTTGCGGTATTTTCGTTCCTCAACCAGGTCCACCAATTGAACATGAGGCAGTTGAAAACCGCTGACACGTTCAGGCAGGTGAAGCAGGTCATAGCTGCCACGCACGGTGGCGTTGTAGTAGCTCTCCAGTGAAGGCGTAGCCGAACCGAGTACCACCTGGGCGCCAAGCTGTTGCCCGCGCTTCACCGCGACATCACGCGCGTGATAGCGCGGCAGTTGGTCCTGCTTGTAACTCGAATCATGTTCTTCGTCGACAATGATGATGCCCACTTCAGGCAAGGGTGCGAAGATCGCAGAGCGGGCGCCGATGACAATTTTTGCTTCACCTGCCGCGATGCGCCGCCACTGTTCATGACGCTGCGCAGAGGTTAATGCCGAGTGCATCACCGCCACGGAGTCGAAGCGCGCGGTAAAGCGGCTGACCGTTTGTGGGGTCAACGCAATTTCAGGCACCAGCACGATCGCAGCACTGTCAGGGCGTTTGGCAAAGACGTGCTCGATCATCTGCAGGTAGACTTCGGTCTTGCCACTACCGGTCACACCGTGAAGCAGGTGAACACCAAAACCGCCATCATCGACTTTGCTCGCCAGCTTTTCGACCGCCTTTTGCTGCGTCTGATTGAGCACCAACTTGGCGGACTTCTCGATTTGCGATGCGTTTTCCGTGCTTCCCGGGGGAGCTTTGATGATCGACTGGGTATTGGATTTGAGCACGCCCTTGGTGATCAACTGCTTGACCGGGCTGATGGACTTGGCGCCCGCGAGTTCAGCGAGCTGTCGCATTTCGATTTGCGGATTGCCGTCCGCTTGGGCTTTTTCCAGCTCCGCGAGCGCCGCCTTTTGGAGTTTGGAAAGCTTGACGGTTTTGAGGTCTTTATCCAGGTTGCGGTAAACAAGTGTTTGAACCGAGGCACCGATGCCGTGTTTGACTGCAGCGGGGAGCATCGTGCCGAACACCATGCCGATGGGACAGCAGTAATACCCGCTAAGCCACCTTGCCAGTTCGATGAGGTCAGCAGGCAGGTGAATCCCCGGAGGGTCCTTTTCACTGATCGCTTTGATCTTGTTTGCAGGCAGTGTCGTTGATTGGTCAATCTGGACCACGAAACCGGGAACGAGCTTGTTGCCCCGACCCAAAGGAACGAGCACACGGTCTCCGACGGTGATGTCTTTGAGCGTTTCAGGAATGCCGTAGGTTAGACCACTTGCTGTCACGTCCACGCCCTGCTCCGGCGCAACCTGGGCGTAGGCAACAATGGAATCAGGCGTCGTGAACAGCTCGTTCATGGGGGTAGTTTAACGGAATTCGGGTTTCGTGATTCGGGTGTCGGGTATCGAAAGAGTAGCCAAAAAAGAAAATGGGTTGATTTTAAATGCCTTTACCCGAAACCCGATACCCGAATCACGAAACCCGACATTAAAACCCATTTTCTGGTACATTCCTACGCTATGTCCAACGCTGCCAAACAGCCCAAAATCACGCCTGCAATGCGTCAGTTTCATGACTTCAAAGAGAAGTATCCTGACTGCGTTTTGTTTTTTCGCATGGGTGATTTTTATGAGATGTTCCATGATGACGCGGTGCTGGCGCACAAGGTACTCGGCGTCACACTCACGCAGCGCACCGAGGGCGTTCCCATGGCAGGGGTCCCGTTTCATGCTGTCGAAGGCTACATGAATCGCATGATCAAAGCGGGCTATCGCGTGGCCGTTTGCGATCAGGTCGAAGACCCGGCCAAAGCCAAAGGCGTGGTCAAACGTGATGTCACCCGCATCATCACCCCCGGCACACTCACAGACGAAAACCTGCTCGAAGAAGGACAGGAAAATCCACTGGCTGCCGTCCAGCTGCATAAAGACCATCGTGCTTCGGTTGCATGGGTCGAATTGAGCACAGGTAATTTTCACATCGCGACCTTTGCCAACAAAGACCTCGTCGATGAGCTGGCACGCATCGCACCGTCGGAACTGCTTTACGAACAGCAGCGCAATGTCGATGAAGCGCCCGAACTGTTGATGAGTCTGAAACAGACGCTTGGCTGCATTCTCACGCCGCGACCGGCATGGCAGTTCCGCGCAGCCGATGCAATGCAGATGCTCCAGAAGCAATACGATGTCAAAACACTCGAAGGGTTCGGCATCGCGGACAACGCACCGGAAATCGGCGTCGCCGGTGGCGTGCTTGCTTATCTGCTTGAAACGCAGCGGACCGATGCAACGCGTTTGGAAGAGTCCACCGCGACACCGGGAAAGATTAGACATCTGCTGCCACCCAAAAAGTTTGAACGCAATCGGTATCTGGTCATTGATCAGGTGTCACTGCGATCACTGGAAGTGGAGCGTACGATCCGCTCAGAGTCCGCGAGCCATTCCCTGGTAGCCACCCTGCAAAACTGCGTCACCGCGATGGGTAAACGTCAACTGCGTCAGTGGCTGTGTTACCCGCTGTGTGACAAGGCTGCCATCGAGCAACGCCAGGACTTGGTGCAGGCTTTGATTGATGACAGTCGGTTCCTCGAACAACTCCGTGAAGCACTGGACAACATTCAGGACATCCAGCGCATCACCGGGCGTATTGCTGTGGGCCGAGCCACGCCACGGGACCTTGTCGCCCTGGGTCACAGTAGCGTGCAGGTTCAAGCGCTGGCGCAGCTGCTTGATCAACGCCCTTCGGTGGCAACGTACCATCAGCAAATCGTGGACATCCATGATGCCTTAGCGCAATTGGGCCAACTCATCACGCAAAGCTGTGTCGATGAGCCGCCTGCACATATGCGTGATGGCGGGCTGATTCGCGATGGCATGGATGAGACGCTGGATGAATGCCGCAGCCTGCGTGCCGACTCCAAGGCATGGTTAGCCAAGTATCAGAAACAGCTCATCGACGAGACCGGCATCCCGTCGTTGAAGGTTGGGTACAACAAGGTCTTTGGTTTTTACATCGAAGTCACCGCTGCCCACAAAGACAAGGCGCCCGACAGCTGGTCGCGCAAGCAGACGCTCAAGAATGTCGAACGCTACATCACGCAGCCTTTAAAGGAATATGAAGGCAAGGTGCTCACCGCACAGGATCGTGCCAACGCACGTGAGTTGGAGCTGTTTAATCACCTTTGTGCGCAGGCTCAGGTTGAGTTGCCACACCTTCATGCCTTTGCCCAGACGGTTGCTGATTTGGACGTGCTAGGCTGCTTTGCCCGGCGTGCAGTTCGGCATCGGTACATCCGACCGGTGATCTGCGACAAGCCGGTGCTCAACATCGTCAACGGCCGCCACCCGGTGCTCGATCAGGTGCTCGGTGAACAGTTTGTTCCCAACGATGTGCAGATGGGCAAGGACGCAACCCTCGCGCTGATCACCGGCCCGAATATGGCAGGTAAATCAACCTACATCCGCCAGGCAGCACTACTGACACTGCTCGCGCACACCGGTTGCTTCGTCCCTGCACAGGAAGCGGAAATCGGTCTGTGTGATCGCATCTTCACGCGCATCGGTGCATCCGACGAACTGCACACCGGCCAATCCACGTTCATGGTGGAAATGACCGAGACAGCCAACATCTGTCATCACGCGACGGATCGCAGCTTGGTTATTCTGGATGAAATTGGGCGTGGCACGAGCACCCTCGACGGGCTCTCTTTGGCGTGGGCGATTGCGGAACACTTGGCTGAACGCAACTGCCGGACACTCTTTGCAACGCACTATCACGAGATCACGCACTTGGCGGAGCGATTTAGCAACGTGACCAACCTCCGCGTGACGGTGCGTGAATGGCAGGACCAGATCGTGTTCCT
>JBICHS010000733.1:0-5956 GCA_043101135.1 Phycisphaeraceae bacterium JB051 | reverse complement strand
GTTTTGAGCACGGGTTTGAAAACGATCTTGATTGGCAGGTTCGCATCACGATTCAAGCCATCGACGATAGCCTGCGAATCGCGGTCGACTTGAGCCAAGGTTTCCGGGCCATAGAGATGTTGACTGCCGGTGATAAACCAGATTTCGTGGTTGGCAAAGTTGATGGTGGGGGCAAGGCCGGTGTGCGGGTTGGGTTGTTTGGTTGGCGATGGATTGCATGTGATGATGGGGGATGGTGATGCCGTTGGTGTGTCCTGACCATAGGTCGCATTGGGGCCGTGTTTGCGTTGATAGTGTTTGTCGAGCACGTAGTCTTCAAGCAGCGGGGCGTTGGGCAAAACTTGATTGGTGCCGATGACAAGCTCTGCGACGGCTTCAAGAGCGACCGCGTTTTTAACTGAGTCCGCAGGCGACTTGCCCCATGCAAAAGGTGCATGACCTGCAACGAGAACCCCCGGGATTTCTGCTGGATTCTTGTCCGCGAAACAATCGAGGATGACTTGCCCGGTGTTGTGTTCGTAAGCTTGATTGACTTCGTCAGGTGTTAACGGCCTTGTGACGGGAACGGCTCCCATGAAGTGATCCGCATGTGTGGTCCCCAGACACGGGATTGGCAAACGCGCTTGAGCGAACATGGTCGCATTGAAGCTATGCGTATGCGTGATACCACGGATGCCGTATTGGGCGAACTGCTTGTACAGCAGCACATGCGTCGGCGTATCGGAAGATGGTTTGAGATCACCTTCGATGACATTGCTGTTTAAGTCAACGACCACCATGTCCTCGGGTTTGAGCTTGTCGTAACTGACGCCGGAGGGCTTGATGACGACGAGTTGTTTGTCAGGATCGTAGCCACTGACGTTACCCCAGGTCATGGTGACAAGACGATAAGTGACCAGGTCAAGATTGGCCTGGCAGACCGCTTTTTTCAGTTGTTTGAGCATGTTTTTACCTTTGTTGTTAGGGTTGGATCGCTCGAGATCCTTGTTGTTGAAATGACTCCTGTAAGCTCAGACGCGCGCTGGATAGGCGCTGCGTCATTGACGTTTGGTTAAAGCGGAATTGTTGTTAAGTCGCCTGTTATGTCGGGCGTTTTTTATTTACCACGAAGGCCACGAAGAGCACGAAGGTCACGAAGTTTTAAAGACAGTTTTTTAACCACAGAGGACACAGAGAGCACAGAGCACAAAATTTCAGGACACTTGAATTGATGAATCGACATCGCGTCATTGGCTCAATATTTTCGTCACTCCCGTGCAGGCGGGAGTCCAGTGGAACTTGCAAGCGGTAACAAAATGCCACAGGATTCCCGCCTGCGCGGGAATGACGAAGCAAAACAAAAATCGCCACTGATTGGCATCTTGTTCTTCTCTCTTAGCTCTGAGTCCTCTGCGTCTCTGCGGTAAAAAAACTGTCTTGAAAACTTCGTGCTCTTCGTGTCTTCGTGGTTAGAACATAACGGTTCGAATCTTCAATGCGATTCATACGGACATACGGCAACTGCCCGAAGTAACGTGCTTCGTTGGTCGTCGGATATTTCGATTTCAATCACGAATATCAGTTATTCACGCGGTTTTACTTGCGTGCTTCGTTGCGGATTTCAATGAGGTCTTTCATCACATTGCTGATATCAGCCTTGGTATTCACGCCACCGAAAGCGTCATGGAGCTGCATGTAGAGCTTGTAAAGCCTGGCATAGACCGCGACGTTTTTCTTGATGGGTTTGAAGACCTTGGGCTTGACGGAAGTCATCTTGCGCTGTGCTGCAAGGGTGGTTTTGTACGCACCGCCGACGACAGAGCCGAAGATGGCAGCACCCAGAGCACAGGTCTGCGATGAGGAACTGATCTTCATGGGACGGTTACAGACGTCTGCATAGATCTGCATGGCCATGGCATTCTTTTCGGAGATGCCGCCGCAGTTGATGACTTCCTTGACGTGCACGCCGTACTCTTCCATGCGGTTGATGATGGTGATGGCACCAAAGGCGGTGGCTTCGATCAACGCGCGGTAGACTTCCGGCGCGGTGGTGTGCAGGGTTTGACCGACGAGCATGCCGGTGAGCAGGGGGTCGACAAGGATGGTTCGGTTGCCGTTGTTCCAGTCCAAGGCGATGAGGCCGGAGGCACCGGGTGCGAGCTTTTCGGCTTCCTTGGTGAGGTTCACATGGGCATCACCGCCCGTGCCGAATTTGCCGGGGACGAGCTGTTTGACGAACCAGTTGAAGATGTCACCGACTGCGGATTGACCTGCTTCCAGGCCGTACATGCCGGGGATGATTGAGCCGTCTGCAATGCCACAGAGGCCGGGGATGTCGGGCAGATCCAAGTCACCGGGGGCGGGCATGCAATCGCAGGTGCTCGTCCCCATGATCTTCACGAGTGTCCCTGCTTTACAGCCCGAACCGACTGCGCCGTGATGGGCATCGAGCGCACCGGCTGCAACGGGAATGCCTGCAGGCAAGCCAACTTTCTTGGCAATACTGGCAAGCAACTCGCCGGCTTTCTGGTCCGACGGGATCGCCTTGGTGTCATAGCGGAAGCGTGGCAAATCCTTGTCGATGGACTTTAGGAATTGCACGGAAGGCAGGCCACCCCATTGTTCGTTGTACATCGCTTTGTGACCTGCAGCGCAGGCGCATCGCGGGACGGTGTCAGGGTCGGTAATCGTGCCGGTGATATAACCGGGAATGAAGTCCGCACATTCAATCCATGCGTAGGCTGCTTTAAAAACCTTGGGTGATGCTTTCTTGCAGCGGAGCAATTTCGCCCAGAACCATTCGCTGGAATACGTGCCCCCACACTTGGCAAGGTACTTGACCTTGGACTTACTTGCCTTGGTCGTGATGAGCTTGGCTTCGGCGTAGGACGTGTGATCTTTCCATAGCCATGCGTAGGCAGCAAGGTCATCTTTGAACTCATCGAGCATGGCTAACGGTGTACCATTTTTGTCGATGGGCAATGGTGTCGAACCGGTGGTGTCCACGCCGAGGCCGATGACGCGATCGACTTTAAAACCTCTTGTTTTCAGGGCTTTTTTGACTGCGTTTTTGACCGAGGTGATAAAGCCGTTGATGTAGTCCGCAGGGTCCTGGCGGGCGACGTTGGGATCTTTGGGGTCAAGCAGAATACCTGCATCACCGGACGGGTAGTTGTAAACGTGGTTGGCGATCTCTGCACCGTTGGCCGTGTTGACAACGAGTGCGCGGCAGGAGTTCGTGCCGTAGTCAACGCCGATGGAGAAGGTTGGATTGGTGGACTTTTTAGCCATGTGAGATTGTCTCCGGAGTCTTTCTTTTTTAATCCGTGTTGGAAGTCAGGTGCGGGATGAGTACGCGGTCAACACCAACTGCCGCCATGCCCAGCAAACGTCGGCGGGGGGCGTAGGTGGTTGTGATTTTCCCGAATTGACCTGCCATGCAGTTGTTTTGGATGCATGATGCAAAGTCATCAAGAATGTGTTGCGGTAGTTCGTTGAGCAGGCCGGTGATCACCACATCGTTGACACCGAGAATATTCATCGCACCACCGATGACCTGTGATGCGTGAAGCAAGGTCGGCTTTAACCAGTCGGGGGTGGTGTCGGAGGATTGAAGTTTGTCGGTGAATTGCTCCCAGCTTGGGTTGGTGATTTTGGAGGCCTGGGCAAAGGTTTGGAGCAGGCCGGGCTTGCCGATGAGTGTTTCCATGCAACCGGTGTTGCCACAGCCACAGGCGCGTTGGTTGCCTGCGACGATGTTGTGTCCCAGTTCGATGGTTAACGGGCCGGGGGCTTCGTAGAGTTTGCTACGGACGATGGCAGCGCCGCCCACACCGGTGTCGATGTCAACATGCAGGAAGTTATCCAAGCCGGTTGCAAGGTGTTCACCAAGCGCCAGGGCACGAATTTCCTGAATGAGCAGCACGGGCAAATCGCGCTTGGTTTGGAGCATGGAAGGTAAATGATCTTCGTTGAGCCAACGCAGGTTCGGGCAGAAGAAGACATCGCCAGCTTCGTCATCAACCACGCCGGGGATCGACACCACCATGCCCCATGCATGTTCGTCATCGAGTTTGGCAAGCTGACTGAAAATATTGTCCACGAGTTTGGTGGTGGAGTCGGGCGTCGGGAACTGGGCCTGCCAATCCGCATCGACATCCAGACGGGCAGGGGAAAGGGCGATGCGCGTGTTGTTCACGCCGATCTGTATGAGGATCAACCGCCCAAGTTCGCTGTCGAGTTCCACCGGCGTGCTGGGGCGACCGGGGGTGCGGACGGCTTCGCTATTTATGTCCAACTCACGCACCACCTGCATGTCCATCAGGTCACTGACGATTTGGCTGATGGTGGGTTTGGCTGTCCGTAATTTGTTGGAAAGTTCAGCACGCGAGGCGCGTTGGTGATACAATAGATGCTCCACCACACGGCGGACATTCCTTCTACGGAGATGGGCAGCGTTATAGCTCATATTCGTAATAGTAAATAACTAATTATTGAAGTCAAGCACATCCTTTATTGGATTTTGTGTTGTTGTCTGGTTTCAGGGCATTTAATGCCTTGGCTTAAAGCCGTTTGTGGGATTTGAAATAATTAGAGCAACTGTTGCAATTTGGCTTGTTCAGGTACCAGGCCGCAGGGCTTTGTGTCGGCAGGTAAGTGGAGATCAGGCCGTCAATGACACATTGACCGATAAAACAAGGCTTTGGATACAACTGTAAAATGAACATGGGATTCTAGGTTACCCTCGCTTGACCGAACCCACGCGGTACGTTAACTTTCTGTTTTACCGGCCCAACCAGGATTGTGATGACCGGCATGAGCGAAGAAGCCAAGCATAAATGTGGTGTGTTCGGAGTTTGGGGTGACCCAGATAGCGCACACCTTGCCTATACCGCCCTTTACGCCCAACAACATCGCGGACAGGAGTCCGCTGGCATTGCCGTGAGCGATGGCCAGTTCCTCCAGGCGCATGTCGGCATGGGGTTGGTTCCCGAAGTATTCAGCCCACGTGATCTGGATCGGCTTTCCGATTCCAAGGCAGCGATCGGCCATAACCGTTATTCGACCACGGGTTCGAGCGTGACTGAAAACGCCCAGCCGTTGATGCGCGAATATATCGGCGGTCAAATTGCAGTGGGGCATAACGGTAACCTCATCAATGCCCTGATGCTCCGCGAACAATATGAACGTCGCGGGCATATCTTCCGAACCACAACCGACACCGAAGTGATCATTCACCTGCTCGCTGCACACCACCTCAGTCACACTGATCCGCTGGTGGAAACGCTGCAACATCTGCAGGGTGCTTACAGCGTGGTGTTCCTCTTTAATGATCGCCTTGAAGCAGTACGTGACCCTTGGGGTTGGCGGCCGTTGGTTCTGGGTAAGACCCCCAATGGTGCTTACTGCGTGGTTAGTGAAACAGTCGCACTCGATGCCATCGGCGCGGAGTTCATCCGTGAAGTGGAACCGGGGGAGATCATCACCATCGACGATTCAGGCCTTAAAACAAGACGTTTTGCTGAACCTCAGCAGCCGGCGCACTGTATTTTTGAACACGTTTATTTTGCCAACCCCAGTTCCAAGGTGTTCGGCGAAACGGTTCAGATCGTCCGTGAAAAGCTCGGCGAAAAACTGGCTGACGAATCGCATGTCGATGCCGACTACGTCATCCCCATGCCCGACTCGGGTCGTAGTGCAGCCTTGGGTTACGCCCGTCAAAGCAACATACCTTTCCGTGAAGGCATCGTGCCCAACCGCTATGTGGGACGCACCTTCATCAAGCCCACGCAGGATCAGCGCAACACCGCTGTGCAGCTTAAACTCAACGTGGTCCGCGAAGTGATCGACGGCAAACGCATCGTCGTCGTCGATGACTCTGTGGTGCGTGGCACGACCACCCGCGCCAAGATGGATCAGCTGCGTAAAGCCGGTGCCAAGGAAATTCACCTGCGTATCAGTTGCCCGCCGATCCGTA
>JBICHS010000732.1:0-3239 GCA_043101135.1 Phycisphaeraceae bacterium JB051 | reverse complement strand
TGATTCAGCAGCACACCGCCAGCGCCGTGGAACAGATGCAATCGGGTTCCCAGCGTGTGCAGGGTGGTGTGGAGTTGGCAGGCGAAGCAGGTCACGCATTGGAGACGATTGTTGCCAGCACCGCTGAGGTGTCCAAGATGATTGAAACCATTGCCGCCGCTTCACAGGAACAAGCCCATGGCGTAGAAGAAATCTCGCGCAACATGGACGCCATCAATTCCGTGATCAAGGACGCTGCCCAGAGCACCGAGCAGGCTGCACAGGCCGCCGAACTTCTTGATAACAAGTCTAACCGACTTCGCACCGCGGTCAGTCAGTTCCGCGTGCAGAAATCCGAGCCGGTCGTCTGACCCCTGACATTGAACATTTGCCGTCCAGCCCCGTTGTCCCGTTTCCAACCGTACGAGACAGCGGGGCTGTTTTTTTATCAGGGATTCGTGATTAGTGATTTGGATTAGGGTTGTTTGACGCAAGCCTTTTAACGCTTCGTGTCTAATTGCCTTGCCATAATCCCCAATCACTAATTCCTAATCCCTTTCCAACTCACCTTTTTCTTTCTTGCCAACAGACCGGCTCAGCGATACAGTAGACCGTCTATTCGGATTTTTTGAACTCAATTAAGGATTGGACTCATGAAGCTCCAAGGCGCGTTTACTGCAATGGTCACTCCCTTCACCGCGGACGGCGAAGTCGATTGGCAGCAGTTGGTCAAAAATGTGAACTTCCAGATCCAAGGCGGCATCGACGGCCTGGTCCCCTGTGGGACGACCGGTGAATCGCCCACGCTCAACAACGACGAACACTCCCGCGTGATCGAGGAAGTCACCAAAGCGTCTGCGGGTCGCGTCCCCGTCATCGCGGGCACCGGGTCCAACTCCACCACCGAAGCCATTGAGCTGACCAAACATGCCAAGCAAGCCGGCGTGGATTGCGTGCTCTCTGTCAACCCGTACTACAACAAGCCGACCCAGGAAGGCATGTACCGTCACTTCATGAAGATTGCTGACGTGGGCGTGCCCGTGATGCTTTACAACATTCCCGGTCGCAGTGGTGTGGCGTTGACCTGTGACACCATTGTCCGCCTTTCAAAACATCCCAACATTGTGGCCATCAAGGAAGCGACCGGCTCGCTGGATACCGCTTCGGAAATTGCCATGACCTGTGGTGAAGACTTCATCATTCTCTCCGGTGATGACTCGATGACGGTTCCGCTGATGTCCATCGGTGGCAAGGGTGTGATCAGTGTGATCTCCAACCTGCTGCCGGCCAAGCTCAAGGCGTTGACCGATGCCGGGCTTGCTGGTGACTTTGCCAAGGCTCGCGAATTACATCTTGATCTCTTTAAGCTCTGTAAAGGCATGCTCTCGATCGAAACCAATCCGATCCCGATCAAGACAGCCATGATGTTTGCAGGCATGGACACCGGCTTGTTGCGTCTTCCCATGTGCGAAATGGGTGAAGACAACAAGGTGATTCTCAAGAAGTTGCTTGAGGATTGCGGCGCTCTGTAAGGGCGTCGGACTGGACTTGAATATCGCAGTGTCTGCGTGATTCAAGCTAGACCAATCGGTACGAATTTTCGCCATGATAAAAACCTGTTAGTCATTCCCTCGCAGGCGGGAATCCAGTGGCATGCAGTAAACACTTGCAAATACCACTGGACTCGCGCCTTGGCGGGAGTGACGAAAGATGGCGATTGACTTTACAGATTGATCTAACAATAACAAAAATGTGGCATGCGTTGTGTGTGCACGCGATTGGAAAACAGGCTTTGGTGATGATCACAGCCCCGACAATCAAGTTACGAATGAATTTTTTACCACCCCGGATCCGGTAGAATTAAAGACCATGTGGCAAAACTATGCCAACCTGTTGCATGTCCCTCAGCCTGCTCGTCGATGGATCAGGCGGCTGTTGGTCGCAACGGTGGCAGGGTTACTCAGCGGTTGTGTTGCGGCGCTGCTTGAATTTGCCATCCATGAAGGCACGCACCACCTCATCGGTCAGTACATCAAGCCCGAATCTTTGACGATGTTCCATTTTGATTGGCGCATCCTGGTGTTGCCGGCCATGGGGGCTTTGATTGCGGGCATGCTTGTTCACCTGTTTGCTCAGAAAAACCAGGGACACGGCGTGGATATTCTCACCCGCGCCTTTCACCACAAACAAGGTCGCATGCACATCAACTCACCGATCATCCGCAACATCGGTGCGGCATTGGTGATCTCCTCCGGTGGCTCTGCGGGGCCTGAAGGTCCGATCGCAGCGCTGGGCGCAGCCATCGGTTCAACGATTGGCAAACTCTTTCGGCTGACCGTTCACGAGCGGCGCATTCTGCTGGTCTGTGGCTGTGCTGCTGCCATTGGTGCTATTTTCCGATGTCCCCTGGGCGGTGCACTCTTTGCCACCGGTATTCTCTATTCCGAACCGGAATTTGAGTCCGATGCCATCGTCCCGTCGTTCGTTGCTTCGGTCGTTGGTTACTCGGTCTATATGCAACTTTGGGGTTACGCTGCACCGATTCTCGAAGGCGTCATCGACCTGCACTTTACCTCCGGCAAGGACCTGCTCTGGTATGCCATGCTCGGGCCGATGTGTGGTGTTACCGCCATCTTTTTCTCCGTCTGCATGCGATGCGTCGAAACCCAGCTTCGCCCCCGATTCAATATGCCCGTCTGGATGACCGCTGCCATCGGCGGGCTGTGTACCGGTGCCCTGGCATGCATGCTCCCGCAGGTGATGGATGACCGTTATCACTTCGTCCAGGGTGTCCTTGATGGCACCTTCATGGAAGCTGAATCCGTCAAGCATTACGGCTATTGGATGTGGGCTGGTCTCTTTGGCTTGATCGTCATCGTCAAGTGCATGGCCACCGGCTTGACCGTCGGCAGCGGCGCGCCCGGCGGTGTGCTCGGTCCGTCCGTGTTCATCGGCGGGATGGTGGGGGCAACCCTTGGCGCGATTGGTTTGGCATTCTTTCCCGACAGTTTCCCCGAGGAGCTGCGGCAAGCTCTGATCCCGGTGGGGATGGCAGGCGTGCTTGCTGCGACCATGCGCGTGCCGATTGCGTCGATGGTCATGGTTACCGAGATGACCGGTTCGTATGGCCTCATTGCACCTTTGATGATTGTCTGCGTGACCAGCTATCTCATCGGTCGCGGTTGGGGGCTTAACCATGAACAGCTGCGCTCTGCTGCCGACTCACCCGCTCATGCAGCTGACCCGGTGATTCACCTGCT
>JBICHS010000731.1:0-4476 GCA_043101135.1 Phycisphaeraceae bacterium JB051 | reverse complement strand
AGGTGGGTATGAGTCCGTCAGCCTATCGCGAGAAGTTCGGTGAGTCGTGAAAGCGTATGCATTGAGGATCACACATATGTGTGATTCACGTTTCAGGCAACTCGCGTCATGTCGACGCGGGTTGAGCGAAGCTCATGCGTGATGATTCATGTATTTCGACGATGTCAAACCCCGCGGTGACACACCGTGGCTCGCCTGAATCATATGGTCCTGTCTTATCTCTGCGTCCTCAGCGCCTCTGCGGTTAAAACTTTTCACAAAAAAAATCCCACCGACACGGGCTCGCATCGGTGGGATTCTCGTATTGCAAAAATAACTTGTTGATCAGATTTCGTTGATCTCTTCAGCCTTGGCTTTGACCAGATCTTCGACCTGTGATTCATACTTCTTGACCAGTGTCTGCACTTCGTCCTTGGCGGCTGAGACATCGTCTTCGGAAAGATGCAGGGTCTTGTCCTTTTCGGCAGCGTCGATGTGCTTGTTGCCATCACGACGAGCGTTGCGGATGGAGACCTTGGCCTTTTCACCCATCTCCTTGACCGAACCGATGAGCTGGTTACGGCGATCGCCGGAGAGTGGCGGGATGTTGATGCGGGCGGCTTTACCTTCAGTGGTGGGGTTGAGCCCGAGGCCGGCATTCTGGATGCCCTTAATGATGGCCTGCAGTGAACCGGGGTCGAAAGGCTTGACGAGAATCTGGGCAGGCTCGGGCGTGGTGATCATCGCCAGTGAGCGAAGGTCGGTCATGGAACCGAAGTAATCAATTTTAATGAACTCAACCAAACCGGTGGAAGCCCGGCCGGTGCGAACACCGCGGAGTTCGTTTTTCAGGTAGTCGAATGCCTTTTCCATTGCTTCTTCTGTTTCGAGCAGAATTTCATCGATATCCATGGTGTTTTTCTTTCTTGGGCAAAGGCTGCGGGAGCGTTGGGTTTAATTTGAAGGTTGATGTCTGTTAGTCATTGAGTACGCGGGTGCCCAAAGGCTCACCGCTGACGACCTGGGCGATGTGCCCCGGGGTCTTCATATCAAAGACGATGATGGGGATCTTACGTTCCATGCACATGGTAAACGCGGAGAGATCCATGATTTTCAGTTGCTTTTCGATCGCATCCTTGAACGTAATGCTTTCGTACTTGACCGCATCGTCGAACTTGACGGGGTCTTTGTCGTAGATGCCATCGACTTTGGTGGCTTTGAGTAGAACCTCTGCACCGATTTCCGTGGCACGCAATGCGGCGGCGGTGTCGGTGGTGAAAAACGGGTTACCGGTGCCGGCTGCGAAGATGACGATTCGACCCTTTTCCAAGTGTCGAATGGCACGCCCACGGATGAATTTTTCGGCAACGGCAGAGAGGTCCATGGCCGAGAGCACACGTGCCGGATATCCCTTTTTATCCAGGGTTTCCTTCAGGGCGACTGCGTTGAGGACGGTCCCGAGCATGCCCATGTAGTCGGCGGTGGACTGGTCGATGTGACCTTGCTTGGCGAGGGTGGCACCACGGATGATGTTGCCCCCACCCACGACGACCGCCAGTTCCGTGCCGGTGTCTTTGGCCAGGGCGATTTCGTTGGCAATGAGACTCAGCTCATCAGAATCAATCCCGAACCCGCCGGGCTTGCACATCGCTTCACCGCTGATTTTCAGCAGCACGCGTTTGTAATGCGGTTTAGGTGCATCGTCACTCACACAGTTACCTTTCGTAAAAACAGGCTTAAAGTTTATCTCAGGAGCGTTAAACCGCAAGCGGTTTAGGATCGAGTCGTGAACTCACGGTTTGATCGGCAGGGTGATCTGTTGGTTAAACGTCTTGCCGATCTGCAGGTCGGTGATTTGCAGGCTCACGGTGACCTGATTGATGTTGTTGATTTTCTCACCCGTTGGCAGGGGGATGTCCAGCGTGTAATGCGTGCCGGTGATGTTGCTGCGGTAGGCCTTGTCGATGTCGGCAGCGGAGAAGCTGCGTTTGGCCAAAGTCACCGGGGCTTGCCCTGCAACGAGGTGATCCACCTGGGCGACCGCCTTGCCGGCAATCGGCAAAAACCGCTTGCGCTGATCCAGCGTCAGGATGTACAGTCGGATGAGGTCGTCACGGTCATCACCATTTTGATCCAACGCGGTGCAGTACCGGCCGAACTTGATGAAGGTGACCTGTGGGATCTGGGCATCAGGATCAGCGGGAGGCGTGGTCGAGGACTCAAGGGCCTGGAGTTTATCCGCCTGTGCCTTGACCGAAGCATGCAGTCGATCGACTTCACGCTGAAGCTCAAGCTTGTCACGTCGCAGCGTGTCGTTTTCCTGGCTGATCCGTTGCGTTGAGGCACCACATCCAGCGAGCATCATGCTCAGAGCACAAATAATGAAGCAACCCATGGACAGCAACTGTCGCCCGTGGTTCAAACCGGGTTGATGGGATGAGTCGTCAGTTGCGTTCATTTACTCGTCGTCGGACTTGTGGTTTTTGGACATGTCTTCAGGAATGTGCTTAAGCAGTGAGTCGACGACACCGTATTCGACAGCTTCCTGAGCGTCGAGCCATTTGTCGCGTTCGCAGTCACGTGCCATGGTTTCCTTGTCTTTGCCGGTGTGGTGACACATGATGTCATACAGGCGTTCGCGGGTGCGAAGCATTTCGGTAGCCTGGATGCCAAGGTCAGTTGCCGGACCTTCGATGACACCGCCCATGAGCGGTTGGTGCAGCAGGACGCGGGAGTTGGGCAGCACATAACGCTTGCCCGCTTCACCGGCCATCAGCAGCACCGCACCCATGGATGCACACATGCCGATGCAGTAGGTCGCGACCTTGGGACGGATGAACTGCATGGTGTCATAGATACCAAGACCCGCACTCACCGAGCCACCGGGGGAGTTGATATAGAAGTGGATGTCAGCCTTGGGGTCTTCCTGCGAGAGGAAAAGCAATTGGGCGACGACCAGATTAGCCGAGTCATCATCCACGCCACCGCCAAGAAAGACGATGCGATCCTTGAGCAGACGCGAATAAATGTCGTAGTGACGTTCGCCACGACCAGTCTTTTCAATCACCATTGGGACGAGTGAGGGCATATCATTAATCCTTCGTATTCATTCGAATCGATGAGTATCAGTTTAGTGGTTCCGATTTTAGCACGCCAAGTCCGATGCTGCGAACAGGGTTACAAAGAACCGTTGCTCGTTGGTGGACACTTTGTGCTGATTGCAGGAAATTTGATGGGACAGCGGAATGTTATTGGAGCTTGGATGACAGACTGATGTGATTTAAAGGTGTGTGATATTCCCTGGCACATCGAGGAATGGGAAAACGAATCGTGGTGTAAGTGTCAGTGGCAATGGTGGCTGATCAAACAGGCATATAAAAACCTGTCGAACTCCTGAAACCTGCGACAATTAACCATTCGTCATTTGGCATCGGATGCCCTACCATAATAAGGATGTCAACCGCCCAATCCGCTACCGGTTCCATGTCAGGTTCACCCGCCCAGCTCGCTCAGGCGAGACAGGCGAGTTTGCTTGTTGCTTCGATGTCACTTTGGAAGCGGGAGATCGTTCGATTCTTTCGTCAGAAAAATCGCGTGGTTGGCTCGATTGCCACCCCGTTTGTCTTCTGGGTGCTTCTTGGCTTTGGCTTGAACAGCAATTTTGAGCACATGCTCCCGGACGCAGAGGGGCAGGCCGCTTCGCAGGGTTATTTAGCCTACTTTTATCCCGGGACGATCACGCTGGTGCTTTTGTTCACCGCCATCTTCTCGAATATCTCCATCATTGAAGACCGTACGGACGGCTTTATGCAGGGCATTCTCGTTGCGCCGGTTTCCCGGCTGGCGATTGTGTTGGGCAAAGTCTTCGGTGGGGCGACCATTGCCACGCTGCAGGGTTTGATTTTCCTGCTCGCCTGGCCGTTGATCGCACCTTGGCCTGGTTTGGGGATGATGCTCGGATCACTGGTGGTGATGTTCCTTCTGGCGATGGCGTTGTCTGCGTTGGGCTTTTGCTTTGCATGGCCGTGTTCCTCGACCGCGGGTTTCCATGCGATCATGAACCTGATCCTCATGCCGATGTGGTTTTTGTCCGGTGCGATGTTCCCGGTGACACAGGCGCCGTTGGTGATGAAAATGATCATGTTCGCCAACCCGATGACCTATGGTCAGGAGCTATTGAGTAAACTCATGACCGGCCAGCTCCAGGCGACGATATTGCCGGTGGGTCTGCTCTTTGCCATTACCGTCAGCATGATGGTGTTACTCATACTCATGGCGTCTCGCATGGTGGGGAAACTGCCCCGCGGGTCGCGTTGATTCTCTGGTTTGCACGAAGTGAATTTTTCTCATGTCCAGTCCACAACCCAAGCCTCAGTCTCTCAAACCGTTTTACATTGCGTTGGCACTGTTGAGCGTGGTGACTGCGATTCTCATTGGTCTTTATCAGGTCAAAAAAGCCGGCTCGCGTGCTGCTGACTACAACGAAGATTCACTTGA
>JBICHS010000730.1:0-4958 GCA_043101135.1 Phycisphaeraceae bacterium JB051 | reverse complement strand
GCCATAACGTTTTATTTAGTGTGGTCATAAACAGATTAACCTACTATGATATAGTCAAGTGACAATGGATAGATTACACTGCAGATACACCAAGGCATGCCAAATCCTGATGTCAGTAGACTGACTGCAAACGTTTGAAAGCTCTGATCTTGGCAGCCTGAGGATTAGAACAAAATTATATGATGTCCCAAAATCAACTCAGCACTCTCATACTCGATGATGACGATGATCACGCACGTCTCCTGGAGCTTTCGCTTGCAAGACTCAGTGATTTTCAGTTCTCTATCCATAAAAGCTCGACGATTGATCAAGCCATTGAGCTCATCGACACACATGATTTTGACCTGATTTTTGTGGATTATCGTCTGGGTGGCGAAACCGGTGAAAGTTTTGTCAATGATGTCCGCCAGAAAGGTTTGGATATCCCGATCATCTGCATTACAGCTGTGGGCGATCATTACGCCGCTGCCGATGTGACGCGCGCAGGTGCTCAACGTTTCATGCTCAAAAGCGATATTCAATCACCGTTACTCAAAACCATGATTGAAGAATCACTTCAGACCGTTGAAGAATCACGTAGCCAAATGGCCCCTCAACTTCAGGCCAAAGAACTCATTGAACGCCTGACGCCACGCGAAAAGCAGGTTCTTGAGCTCATCGTCGAAGGTCTGCTTTCCAAACAGATCGCCCTGAAACTTGGCTGTGCCGAGGGAACAATCAAGCTTCACCGTTCTCGCATGCTGGATAAAACCGGCTCTCAAACCACCGGCGAGCTGGTACGCATTGCCATGCTTGCACGCGGCCATTTGACTAACGAAGTCTAAACCACTGCTAAAAACTAAAGTTATATAGCCAAACCGGACAAACCGTCTGATAATACTTATACATTTACGGTAAGTCAGAGAGGCAATTATTGAGGGACGGGGTCCTGACATGTCCTGAGAAGGAGCTTGCACATGTCTCTGATGACCGAAGCACTCAGCAGTCGCACAACGGAACGCTTTGCTGAAAGTCTGCATCCAGTTCGTACTGAGCTGGTTAATCGCATCCGCAAACAAATCCAGGATGGCACTTATGATACAGACCTGAAAATGGAAGTCTGTATTGAAAAACTGCTTCATGTTTTTCATTCCACCATTGATCATGATGGTCAGTAAAAGCACAAAGCAGTTTCTATCCAATCTCAAATTGCGAAGATGGATATTGCAGGATGTTTGAGAATAGCATTGATTCTAGACAGCCCCCCCGGGATGCCCAGACCATTTCTATCCCCTACCGACGTTAAACATGTTTTTGCCCGGCATGTTTATCGTGGTGATGTGTTTATCGACCACTCATCAACAATTCCACATAAAACTTTGGTTTATCTTCTTTCAAAATATTGAATTACAGATTTGGTATAAAACGTTTTTTCACACGTAAGTCTTTTTATTTGAAAGTTGGAGGACAGATTAAGACGGAAAACTCCGTCTCTGCACCGCGATTTTCCAGACGCAACAATAATTTGTTGTAGCCCTTTTTGAAAAAGACTTTCCGCGAGCCTTCTCCGATACGCCAATCACTGTGTGTTTTGTCATCCCAGACCACCAAATCATTGATCCATAGTTTCGATGAGTCATCACTGGCTACAGCCAGGAGCATGTCCGTATTGTCATCAAAGTGGACTTCTGTATAGGCATAGTAAACGGCATTGCTTCGTTCATTCGGAGGGACAACCTGGATACGACCAGATTGCGTGAACTGCCATTTGAGTTTCATCGGCTTGCCTTTGTCTGGGCCGCGAGTCTGCTTTTTCCCAAGGTACTGGGCGTCAAAGTCGATCGAAAGTTCAGGTGGGAAGATGTCTCGGTGATCAAGTTTCCCATGATTCTCCCAAGGCCCGATGATGTACCAGGTATCCAGGTATAACCAACCATGCCTGGCGGAATCTTTGCTGAACTTCTGACCGGGCAAGGCCTGTGCCATGACTTTACCTGATGGGATATTGATGCCTTTGATGTTTTTGGGCGCGATATCGTCAGGGTCTGAATAGGTCCCCTTGCCACCTTCGGTGACACGATGATCCCCGGAGCCGGATGAAGTTGAGGCGGCAAGCCCCATCGCCATTTGACGCATCATGGAAGACATATCGACATTGGCCTGTTTGCCTGCTGCGAACTTATTCATCATTGCTCGTGCACGATATTGCTGCTGCGGTGAATGTTTGCCCATAGCCTTACTGAATTGGGTCATCCCCTGGGCTTGCGAGACCTTGTCTGCCGTGGCCACTTTCATTTCGTCCACTTTTTTGACGGTATCCTGCAGCTGCTTGCGAAATGTCTTCAGATCATCCCGCGTTTTGAGTGTTTCTTTTTGCTTTGCCAATTCCTTGCCCATTTCGGACCTTTGTGGTGGCGTTGTACTCAGATTCTTTTTGGCTTCTTCAAGGGTCGCATTCTGCTGTTGAGAAAGTTCAGCGGTTTTAATGTCAGTAAAAGTCTGATCCGCTTTCTCCTCTAATGCCTTTGCGCGGTCATACAGTTCTTCAGGCGGCATCTGCTCAAGCTGTTGGGCTGACATCTGCTGCGTGGGTTGGGGAGCGTCGTCGAGCATCTGCTGGGCTTGCTGGATATTGTTATTTTGCTCCGGCCCATCAAGCGCTTTGACTTCTTCCGCGACGGCCTTGCTCATCTCCAGTAATTCTTGAGCATGCCGCTTCTGATCGCGACTGGTATCTTTGTCTTCGATCACCTGCTTGGCCATCTCCTGAAAGTCCTGAGTCTGCTGCTTGATCACGTTGTCACGTTCATCGGCCTTGGGATCTTTTTCATCAGGCACGAGTTTCTTTGCAGCGGCATTCATCTTCACAGCCTGCTGTTTGAGTTCTTCTGACGTTTCGTCTTTCTTGTATTTATTGATCTCAACAGCACGCTTCATCAACTCATCTGTCTTCTGCTTGATACGATCCAGCACAGCTTCGCGCGGTTCCTGCGTGATCTCTTTGAGTTTGTTCTCGCGGATCTGCTCAAGTTGCTCATTCTGCTGCTGAAGAACCTTGACCATTTTCACCATATCACGAACGGCGTGTTTTTCTTCTTCCTTGACCAATTTTTCGACATGCTCTTGAGGAATTTCCTGCGTGCGTTGACGTTCCTTTTTCTTCTTAAGTCGCTCGATGGCAATTTCGCGTAGCGGTTGCTCCTCCATTGGCTGCGTATCAAGCTTGGTGACACCCAGGAATTCAAACTGCCACATCGCCCCGACAATCAGCAGGTGAATCCCCAGGGAGATGACAATAAACCATCCCCCGCGATGCTGACTTTTGATTTCATCGGCTATTGTAGTGTTTGTCATAGGTACGAATCCCAACGTCTTTGAGGCCTCTGAACTGACAGGCATTCATCACTTCAACGACACGATGAAACGGCGTCTGCTGATCCACATCAAGGCGGATACTACGATCTGGTTGACTGGCTGCCACATCACGCAGGCGGTCATGCAATTGGTTAAGCGTGGTCGCGTTACCTTGCCAGTAAAAACCACCTTCATTGTCAATCCCGATCACCAACACATCATCACGCGGGGGCAATTTCACCGCTGACTCAGAAATGGGCGGGTTGATATCGATGTCATAGTCATCCTTCTTGAGCATGGTGGCAACAAGAAAAAAGATCAATAACAGGAAGACACAGTCGATGAGTGGCCCCATCGAAATTTCTTCATCTTCATCTGTGTCGAGCTTCAATCGCATAAATACATCGCGTCCTACTTTGACCTGCAGATCGTTTATCACGCAGCGTTACTTGGCAGGGTTTCTCGTTTTGACTTCCACGTTGGTGTATTGCTGCAGTTGAGCAATGTCCAAAGCTTTGATGACCGTTTGAAAAGGCGTATCCCGGTCAGCAGCAAATTGCAGGGGGCGATCTTTCCCGCGAATCTTGCCAAGCTTTTTGAGAAAGCCAGCAAGATCGTCAAGCCTTTCCCACTTGCGTGAACCATTGCGATTGGCTCCTGCAACTTTGAAATACTGCCCTTTTTCATCAACACCAATGACATAAATATCACTGTTGGCATCCTCCGACAAACTCGTCGTCGGGTCAGGCAACGTGATGGGAATCTGCTTTTCCTTGAACTTGAGCATGGTGGTCACAAGGAAAAAGATCAGCAGCAGAAACACGCAATCAATCACTGGCGATAAAGGCACCTGCGCATCGTCTTCACTTGTCAATTCAATTCGCATGATCGACTTCTCCTGGCTGATTAGTGTTTGGACGGGTTTGAAGAACTGCTGCGTTTGGCCTGTTTTTCTGCAAGCTTGATCTGCTTGGCGCGAGCTCTGGCAGTACCGATGGGCTTGAGGAACCAGGCATCGATCAAACCTTCAATGGAAGTTTCCAAGTCTGACATGTAGCCCATGATCCGCTGCTTGAGATAGTAGTAAATCCCCATTGCAGGAATCGCGATGGCAAGACCGACCGCAGTGGTGATCAACGCCTTGGCAATGGAGTCTGCCAATAACGACGCGCCACCTTCATCACCATAAATGGCAACCAGCGCGAAAGCTTCGATCATGCCGATCATTGTCCCCAACAAACCAAGCAGGGGTTCGAGTGATCCGACGACTGCCAAAGGGTAGACACGTTGTAACTCATGTCGCATCTCACGGACACCGATATCGCCAGCCCCCTGTTGAATATGCTGCAACTCGTTATGCCGGTGATCAGAGATGAAACGAATGATCTTGGCAACAACGGAGGGATCGTTTTCAACCAACTCCTCCACCTCACGCCAACGGCCTTTCTCACCCAGTTCCATTGCCTGTTCGACAAGGTCCAACGGGGCAAAGTTGCGTTGTCGGATGTGAATCAATCGCTGGATGGCAACCCCCACACCAATCACCGAAAGGATCAATTGAGCAACGACAATCAGCCCGCCTTTGTAGAGTTCAGCGATCCAATCAATCTGAGCTTCAATGGGCT
>JBICHS010000729.1:0-10032 GCA_043101135.1 Phycisphaeraceae bacterium JB051 | reverse complement strand
CAAAGACATGAACCAACTCTGGATGGACTGGAAAGACTGGCTCATCGCTGACAAGTACAAACAGTGGGCGAGCAATCTCGGCGGCATGCGTCAGGTCGCGCCCAATCAGCCCATCAAGTTCATGGCGCCGATCGGCTTTGGTACCGACAAGTGGCTTGACCTGGCGACGACCTACGGCGGTTGGCCTCACTTCACAGGTGAAGGCCTCTGGTTCTTCCCGTGGTATAAGCGTTACAGCTATCTCTACGGTTTGCCAGCATCCAGTGAAACGGCTGGGCCGGCAAAGAATGTCACTGACCAATTCAACTCCTACCGTCGCATTTTCATGGCTGGTCTCAACGGGCATGATGCAGTCTTCCTCACGCAGACCTACACGCGAAATCCTGCATTAAGACAGTGGTGGATCGACCACATGCCGGTGATCAAGCAGTTGGGCAAATATGACATTGATGGCCCGCAGGTTCTGCTTTACCGCAGCACACGTTCGATTGAGTACAACCCCATGCGTCCCTATCCCGCAGCAGGCAACAGTGCCCGCGCGATTCAAAATGGTTGGAACTGGGACCTTGGCCGTGGCTCGTTCCAGACGCTGGGGCATTCGTATCTCTACCTGGATGACAAGTCACTGGCGGATGGCAAGATGTACGGCCACAAGCTCATCATTGACTCGGGTAACGAGACTTTCGATGCCAAAGCGTTGGATGACATTATCCAGTGGGTCAAGTCTGGTGGCACGTTTGTCACCTTGCCTTTCACCGCACGCAGTCTGCTTAATGAACCCGATGCGTGGAAGCTTCATGCGTTAACCGGAACCCAGGTGCTGGGCACGCGTCAGATTAATACCAGCAAGATCACCTTTGCCAAAGACCAGAAACTTTTCCCCGGTTTTGCAGGCAAAAGTTTTGATGACAACGGTCAGTCGCTTGACTGGGTGGGCAACAATCACAACCTCTATTCCGTTGAGATGCAGCCCGGCCAAAACGCCCAGACCATCGCGACGTATGACAACGGCAAGGCAGCGATCGTGCGCGTTCCCATGGGGCGTGGGCAGATCGTGCTCATGGGGACAGCCTTCTGGCGCGATGCACAAGACCGTATGGGCATTTGGTGGCCTAAGGAACTGGAAACGCAGTTCCTCGCATCATTACTCGATGGTGTCAACTTCGACAAAGCGCTTTGCACCACGTCCGACAAACAAGTCTGGGCGCAGCCTTACCGCACTAATAACGGTTTGGATCGCGTGACCACGCTCATCAGTTGGCATGAAGACAAGGACGTCTCCGTGGACGTGTCCCTGCCTGTGGATCACAAGCCGCAACAAGTCATCTGCTTCTCAGTCAATGGCATTAAACCCCTTGATTTCAAGGTCGAAAACGGCGCGGTTAAAGCGACCGTCGATGTGCCTGCCCGTGAAGTCGTGCTGCTGATGCTTCGTGATCGTGCTGCGGATGACGCGCTGGCACATTGGTGGGATTACCAGACCAAGCTCTGGAAACCAGCACGTGTCTCCGAAGCAGATTTTTCCAAGTACGCACAAGGTCGTTGGGAAGATCCGACGATGGACCTGGTGCCCGGTTGGCAGTTCACGCAGGATCAGCCTCATGACAGTTGGCTTGAAGCGTCAGGTCAGGTCGGCAGTTGGCAGGACGCAGACATGGGCATTCTCAACTTCAGCGGCGCCCAAGCAGGTAAAGCGCTCTGGGCTCGCAAGACCTTCACCGTCCCCAACGATTGGGATCATCGTGGCGGAACCATCACGCTTGTCAGTGGTGCATGGTCCGGCCCGCAGTATCACAACAAGGCTTCTCTGTACCTCAACGGTCAAATGCTTCACGGCCCGACGACCAACAGCTACAACACCTATGATGTCTCGCGCCTGCTCAAGTCCGGCAATAACGTCGTCGCCTTACACTTTGAAGACGGTGAAAAATACATCGGCGTCAGTGGCCAGATGTATCTCTACCAACGCAAACCTGCATCACGCAGTGTCTCATTGGCAGGCACATGGCAGTTCACCGATCAAAAGGGACAGCCTGCGGACTTCGTGCTGCCGACCCCGGTGGGTAAACGCGTTCGCGGATTCGGGCCGACCACGCAGATCAAAATCCCCGCAAGCTGGCAGGGCAAGTATCGCGTGAGGTTGTACATGGAAGGTGAGAAGAGCAGCGTGCTTGGCATGTATGTCAATGATCAACTCGTCCGTCGACATCATCACCGCTTTGGCCCGATTGTCGATATCGACATCACCGATGAACTGGCGTTCGGCAAGGTCAATACGCTGGAATTAGGCGGTGCAGGTACCGAGCGATCCGGTACTAGATACAAGCCACGCGATTGGCAGATTTTCGAGATCCGATTGGATTTGTTTGAAGAATAATTCTTCGGACCAAAAACCAGACACACTTTCAAGACTCTTGAGCCGTTATGATTTGCTTTGTGCAGACGGTCGGCTCAAGGGTCTTTTCTTTTTTGGGCCAAACCAGTATCACCACCGCGGTCACGACGGTCGCTGCTGCAACGTACAACGCGTTGGTTGGCATCTCACCATCAAGAATCAAGTAGGCCATTACGCCGGTGAAAGTGAATTGGAACAGGTTGAAGATGCTCACCACCTGCCCGCGGAACCACCACATGGCGATGTTCAAAAGTGTGTGTCCCATCACCGTTGGCAGGATCACCAAAGTCAAGAGTAAACCCGTTTGCTTCATATCCAAACGTGGTGGGGTGCCATGAAGCATGACGGCTAACGGCAAGCACATCACGCCGGCCACGGCATACACCGGCACGATGTAAAGCCAGATGCTCGGCACGGCCTTGTTTCGCTTGGCCAAAACCAGATACACAGCCAACATGCACATCGCTGCAAAAGCCAGTAAATCACCACGTAAATACGAGCTCTGTTCGGTTAACGCTTCGAGCAGTGAGCCGGATTGGAGTAGGTCATAACTCACCATCACCCCAACGCCTGACATGGCGATGACCGTTGCCAGCACCTCACGAGACTTTGGTTTTTCACTGACCATTAACCATAGCGCAACGGGCATTACCAGTGGCACAAGGTTGGCAATGAGGACGCCATTGGCAGCAGGAATCATGCGGGCAGCAATAATCCATAGCACAAAATGCATCGCCAGAAATACCGCAGGCAGGATCACCGTTTTGAGTTTCGGTGCCTGTCCCGGGTAACGCTTACGCGCATGCAGATGCAGTGGCAGTAAAAACAGTGATGCCAAAAGCAAGCGACCTGAAGCCAGGTAAACTGGTTTGATGGTTGAGAGTTTGATGATGATCGCAGCGGTCGAGCAACACCACACGCCAAAGATCAGTAACAGGTATCGAAAAATCACGACATTCTCCCGACCTGCCCAATGTGATTTTGCATGGCTTTGATTGCAGCCGCTTGATCACGTTTAGCCAGGGCATTGATGATCTTTTTGTGGGTGGCGATTTCCTTGCCGATCTTTTCTTCCCTGGTACAGAGTACGAGTCTTGCCAACTGTATCCGCGCATCAAGCCGTTCGAGCAGGGCGGTGATGGTTTTGTTTCCCGCCAGTCGTGGGATTGCCAGATGGAACGCCGACTCGCAGGCAAACATCTGCCCCTTATCCCGTCGTTCCCATGCGTCGACGCAATCCTGATGAAGCTTCTTGAGTTCTTCGATGGCATGGTCATCCGCACGCTGCACAAAACTCCGAACCGATTCAGACTCCAACGCGATGCGTGCTGCCCAGACATCTTCCAGTTCGGTCTCAGCCAGTTGGGCGACTTCAATGCGCTTGCGTGGTTGCAGGTCCACCATGCCTTGCTCTGCTAACCGACGCAGGGCCTCACGCACAGGTGTCCGACTCACCCCCAGTTTTGCAACAAGGTCTTCTTCAATCAGTCGTGTTCCCGGCAGGAAATCGCCTGAAAGGATGCCCATTCGAATGACATCGTAAACCTGGTCCGCCAGACATCGTCGCTCAAGTGTGTTCTGCATACTGTATACAGTACACAATAATGCTTTGCGGTCAAGATGTCATCCTTATTAACAGGTTGGTGCTCGCTTCCCATTTGTTCATTTACGTGTTTCGTGGCCAATCCATGTGCAATATCAACATAAATGGCTTTGGGTTCCTTGCCTGATGTCATGGCTTGGCAGTCGTAGGTCGGATGCTTGGACACTTCCCGACGCGATCTGATTGGGGAGGTTTTGTCTGCTGGTGAAACTGTTTGATTTTTGTTGTATTTTGCTTTGATTCAGTGGCTTAGGGAAATGTTAAAAAGCGAGTGTTGATCGCTTTTCAATTGTCAGACTGGCTTATTTAATGTAAAGTAGTTTGAGTCTTCTTTTATTGTTTTGTCTATTTGTTTTCTTTCCCGGGGGTATGCATGTCACTAGCCAGCCGCGCGTCCAAGCTTCTTAACAAGTGGTACCACAGCGTTCTGTGTCAGCGTTTTAACGTACGTCATCGCCAACGCCCAACACACATCGAAGCGCTTGAGCCACGTGTGTTGTTGTCGGGAACGACACTTGAGGGGGTGTTTCAATTTCCGGAATTCAATAACGGCACCAACAATGTTGCCAGTTTCAATTATCTGCAAGGTGATGGATCATCGGTGGGTGTTTCTGTTGCCAGTGCCGGGGATGTCAATGGTGATGGGTACGATGATTTTCTGATGGGTTCTGTGAAGGCTGAAAACCATGGTAATGATTCGGGGAAAGTGGTTCTGATTTATGGTCGGCCTGAATACTATACCGGTGATTGGTCTTATTTGGATGCCTTGAATGCGTCCCTTCCCGGCTCAGCAACGTTTGTGGGGCAAACAGGAAGCGATTTGGCCGGCTATTCGGTTTCATCTGCGGGTGATGTGAATGCGGATGGCTATGCTGATATTCTCATCTCGGCGCCGGATTCGGACATTTATGATGCTTATGGCAAAGTCTATTTGATCTACGGGCATCAAGCCAATCTTACTGGAACCATTGAACTGTCGGACATTGAATCAGGTGTTGTCGATGGGGTTTTGATTACTGGGGAAAACAGCGGTGATCATATCGGTTCAAGTGTTTCTGGAGCAGGCGATGTCAATGGTGATGGTTACGATGATTTTCTGATTGGTGCCAAGGCAGAGAATGACTATGCCGGAAAGACCTATTTGATCTATGGCCAGCAGCAAAAATACTTCGGCAAGCATGAAGTCACGGAGGTCACACAGTTCCCATTGGTTACAGATGATCTGAAGGGGGCCGTGTTTTACGGGATCAATGAAAATGATCAATCCGGGAAGGTGGTTTCATCTGCCGGGGATGTCAACAACGATGGGTATGATGATTTTTTGATCGGAGCTTCCTTTGCGGATCCTTCAGGTTTGTATTCCGGTCAAGTCTATCTGATCTACGGGCAACAACAATCTTTTGATCGGGAAAATCATCTGTCGGATATCATTAACAGTTCTTTGGCTGGTGCAGTGTTTTCAGGCGCCGCTGCAAGTCAAAATGCTGGGAGCGATATCAGTTCGGCAGGCGATGTCAATGGTGATGGTTTTGATGATCTGCTCATCGGCGCTGCAGGGGCTCAGGTGAATGGTGTATCGACGGGGAAGGTCTATCTCATCTATGGACATGCGACGAATCTGACAGGCGATTTACTGTTGTCGAATGTGGATAACGGCAATGTGCCCGGAGCCGTCTTTAACGGAATTGACTACCAGGATAACGCTGGAGCACAGGTGGCATCGGCAGGTGATGTCAATGCTGATGGTTTGGATGACCTGTTGATTTCCGCACCCAATCGAGAACGCAATGGTGAGGGGTGGGTGGGGCAGGTTTACTTGATTTACGGGCAGGCCGCAGGTTTGTCGGGTACGAACAATCTGGCGGACCTTGAACACCATCCAGATAAGGGAGCCGTTTTTGACGGTGAAGCAATCTATTCAATGACAGGAATGGGGATTGCTACGGCAGGGGATGTCAACCAGGACGGCTATGCTGACATACTCGTCGCAGCACCCTATAACGAAGTACGATATCCAGATAACGGCAGCCACGTGTACCTGGTTTATGGGGGGACGACAAGTGGTTCAACACTTTCTGGCCGTGCATGGCTCGATGCCAATCAGAATGGTTTGCAGGATCCAGACGAAGCAGATTTCGCAGGTGTGACGGTGAATCTGCTCAATCACGATAATCAAGTGATTGCACAGACTATTACGGACGAGAACGGTTCATACTCTTTTGAAGTATTGGTGGGACTCTATCGACTTGAAGTGGTGATCGACGAACCTTCCGTGCTCTCTGAACATGATCAGGCAGGTGACGACAGCCTTGATAGTGATATAAATTATGTGAGTCGGAGGACTGACTACCTGTCTGTCTTTAGTGATCAGCATGATGTCTATGACATTGGAATTTACAATCCGCCTCCCACTGCTGATGCAGGCTTGCCTTATACCATTGGTTCAGGTGATGTGTTGAAGCTAAGCGCACACGGTTCATCAGACCCGGATCGTGAGAGTTTGTATTACGCTTGGGATCTGGATGGCGATGGGCAGTTTGATGATGCAACGGGGATCAACCCCATCATCACCTGGGCAGAACTTCAAACACTTGGCTTTGATGTGGGGCAGAATTCGATTGGTTTGCTGGTGACCGATGCGACAGGAATAACTGCTACCGCAACGAGCACGGTGACTGTCAATGATCAACCCTTGCCCCGTCACATTGAATTGGCGGACATTGTCAACGGCACGGTCGATGGCGCTGCATTTGACGGCGAGAATGCGCTGGATCAATCCGGGCGAACGGTCCGCAATGCCGGCGATGTCAACGGTGATGGCTATGACGATTTCCTGATCCGCACCTTTATCGGTGATGCTGATAGTGCCACCAACGATACCGTCTATCTGATTTATGGCCAGGAAGATCAATACACAGGCAGCTATTCGCTTGCTGATATTCTCGATGGCACGATCAATGGCGCCGTCTTCACCGGCATCGGACCAGCCGATTACATTTCAATCCCCATGGATGGTGGGGGCGATGTCAATAATGATGGCTTTGATGATATTGCGCTGGGCGTCTACACCAATGACACCAACGGTGTTGATGCCGGCCGCGTCTATGTCATCAACGGGCATGAATCCAACCTCACCGGGCTGATCAACGTCAACGACATCGAAGCCGGTACACTTCAAGGCAGCATTATCAACGGCAAGATCGATGGTGATCGTACCGGCTATTCTGTCGCATGGGCAGGTGATGTTGATGGCGATGACAGGGATGACCTGCTCATCGGTTCCAGCAATGCCAGTAATTACTTCCACCGGTCTTGGGCAGGTGTTGTCAGTCTCGTCTATGGCAGTGGTTTGGGTACGGGGGTGTATGATCTGGGTGAACTGACACAATTGGAAATCCACGGCTATATGACGGCAGACTACAACGGGACAACCGTCTCGGCAGCAGGCGATGTCAATGGCGATGGCTATGATGACCTGTTGATGTCGGCTGTTGGTGCGGATCCCAACGGTAGCTCGTCAGGTGAAGTTTATCTCTACTATGGCGGACAGGTGCCTTATTCAATTCCGATTTCAGTGTCCCACTTTAAGTACGGCATGCGCCCCGGTGCCGTCTTTGAAGGGATCGACGCCGGTGATAGCTTTGGTTTCTCAACCGATGCCGTTGGTGATGTCAACGGCGATGGCTATGATGACTTTATCATCTCCTCCAGATTAGCTGATGAATTTGGTGGTCAGACCGGTGAAACCTATCTCGTTTACGGCAAGTCGACGCACTACTTGGGTACATACGATATTAGTGGCATCATCACCGGCCAAATCGACGGTGCGGTCTTCTACGGTATTTACGATAACGACCAATCCGGTTACAGCATCAGTGGCGTTGGTGATGTCAATGGTGATGGCTTTGATGACCTGTTCATCGGTTCCCATCAGGCCGATCCTGATCTTTTAGAGTCGGCAGGCGAATCCTACCTGGTCTTTGGCGATTCAACTGCACTCACAGGCGAAATCCTGCTGCGTGATTTGAATGTCGGTCATGTTGAAGGCTTGATATTTGAAGGTGAAAACCAATACGACCACGCGGGTATTTCCGTCAGTGGTGCTGGCGATGTGAACAACGATGGCTATGCCGATCTTCTCATCGGTGCCTATCAGGCTGATCCCAACGAACTGGATCGTGCAGGGCGAACCTACCTGATCTATGGCGGTGAGACCGAGCCTTTACCGCAGCCAGATATCAGTGGACGCGTCTGGAATGATGTCAACGGCAACGGGATTCAGGATGAATCAGAAGCTTCCATCGCAGGGGTGACGGTTCAACTCATTGACCCGATGCTCGAGCAAGTCATCCAGACGACAGTGACCGATTCGTATGGCTATTACGAGTTCGACGATATCGTCTATGGCCAGGAGATGGATTTCTATACAGTCCAATATCAACTGCCTGAAAATTATATTTTCTCCCAACAGTTCCAGGGATCAGACCGTTCAATCGATAGCGATGTACAACCTGATACAGGCACCACCGATTGGTTTACCAGTGCGGATAACCAGGAGCCGTTGGTATTTGATGCCGGCCTGCAAGCGATGGTAACCATCTCCGGTAATGTTCAGTTCATCGGTCCTGAATCCGGTCAGATCATTACTGGCATCTCAACCGTCCCGTTAGACCAAAGCTCGCCGACTTTCGATGTAATCTATAACTCCGATGTCGATCTGACCATGTCCGTCCATCAAGGCGTGGTTTCGGTCTATGACGGCTTTGGTCTGATCGTCAATACCAGTGATACCACCATTACGCTCAGTGATCTTTCTGAAGCAATCACCACTTCTCTGACAGATAGCAATTGGGTTTACAGCGGCAGTGTCAATACGGCAATAATGTTCGACCTGTTGCCAGGGGTGGGTATGGGCAGCGTTGGTTCAGGTACGCAATTACTCACCTCTTTATTGGAAGAAGGTGAGACGCTTGAAGATATCGACTCGCAATCCTATTACATGAGAATCAGTCGGTCAGTGGGCGCAGTGGATGGCAGCTACCAGATCATCAACACGCTGCGCATCGGTAACCGCACCGCACAGATGGTCACCACCGTCCACGGCAGTGATGGCAGTATCGACTTCCATGTCAACGAAGTCTCACGCGTCAGCGCTGGCATTGAACTGGACTACGATCAAGCTCAGGAAACTTCCGGCGAATATCAACTCACGCTGCCCACCGGCACCGCACCGCTTTGGGTCAACGCATTTGTTGACATCAACGGCAATGGCCTGCTTGATGAAGACGAACCGTACACCAGCACCCAAACATCCTATGCCGACATCTCAGCAGGCCTGGAGAATATCGACCTGACGTTTGGCGTGCCTCATAATGCAACCATAGGTGATCAGGTCTGGCATGACTTGGATGCGGATGGCATTCAGGATGATGACGAACCGGCGATGGCAAACGTCACTGTTAACCTACTTGATGAACAGAACGCGATCATTGCAACCACCCTGACCGATGCGGATGGTCAATACCTGTTTACGGATTTAGGCCCCGGTGATTATGCCGTGGAATTTGTTGCACCAGAAGGTTACCTGTTGACTGTGGATCATATGGGTGTGGACACCGCACTGGACAGTGACGCGGATCGAACGACTGGTATCACGCCAACGATCACCCTTGACGGGCAGGCAAGTCACACGGATGTCGACGCTGGCTTTTACCAACCGGTCAGCATCTCAGGCATTACCTATTTGGACATCAATCAAAACGATCAGTATGACGAAGGTGATCAGTTACTAGCCGACACAACGGTCTATCTGGATGCCAACAATAATGGCCAACTGGATTGGGCCGACGCCAATGACAATGATATTTGGGATGAGGGCGAAGGTGAACAGTGGGCATTGACAGACAGCCTGGGTGTCTACCGCTTTGACCAACTTTCTCCAGGTGAACGGATCGTTCGTCAGATCACCCCTGATCATTGTGCGCTGGTGTTACCTTCGGGCCAATGGGATGCTCAAATCGTACTCAGTTTCGAT
>JBICHS010000728.1:0-8895 GCA_043101135.1 Phycisphaeraceae bacterium JB051 | reverse complement strand
GTGCTTTTTGTCGATAAATCTGCCCATCTACATTCACGACCAACGTGCCGGGGGTTTTAAGGAAGGCGAGTAACTCGATATTGTTGGTCGCTCCGCCATGGACTTTCCAACGCACGCCATGAAGCTGGGGCGCATCGGTGTGTTGACGACGGTAGATGTAATACAACACGTCTTTGGTGATCTTCGGCTGCTTGCCTGTCTTAAACCAATGTGCGAAGTAAGCATTCAGATCGTAGTACGTAAAACCAATTGCGGTCGAGGGCATTTGAGCATGCTCGGTGTAATCTGACCATGTGTTGATGACTGCCCAATCTGCGTTTTTGGCAATCGCATCCTGCCAGAGTTTTCGAAGCGTGCTTGTGTTTTGTGATTCCCCCATGACCTGCGAGCCCCGTGTCCGGACGTCCTGTGAAACAATGGGATACCCCAACGTTTTGGCATAGGGTCGGGCGGCTTCATACCAACCATATTCCGTGGGCGTACGTGGCCCCCAATGCGTCATGCCCATCGCGACATCCCCAAAGCCTTTGATCTGCCCAGTGGAATTGAACTGAGCAAACAGGCTTGTGGGCAGACCATCCCTTTGAAGATTGGCAAGAACTTGGCTCCACCATTTTGGGCTATGCTTTTCAGTGAGCCACATGCTCATCACCGCTTTGCCCTCAGGGTCACGAAACACACCGGGATGGCTGATCGCTTTACGCAGATTGACGCTCGAAGCGTACTGCTCAGCCGGATAGCCCTGATCTGCTTCACCGTTGACGCCGCTTTTTTTCTCGCGTCCATAGACTGCGGGGATCACTGCAAAATCACCATCAGTCCTGGCTGCTGCATCCATGAGCATCAGGCTCTTTGCGTTTAACCAGTTCCATTCGTCGTGATCTTCGCGGACTGAAAAGTCCATGATGTAGCCATCCATACCCATCATCTGCCCGAGCTTGACCTCTTCGGTCATCTCCAAAGCCTTGGCAGCAAATCGATCCTGCCCAGGAATTGGAACGCGCGGGTAAGCGATGTACTGCATCTTGCTCCCCGATGTCCAGCGGCGATAGTCCAGGTCATTGGTAAAATTCAACCAACTCCAGAACACCCAACTAAGCGTCGGGTCATCGACATACGGCCAATTGAGCTTGGAATCCTTGGTCGCACGATTGGCTGAAAATGGCGGGAAATAGTAGGCAAAAACACGCTTGCCCTCAATCTTCTCTGACAAGTCTGGTTTGAACGGCCACCATCCGCGACGGTCCGCAGTAACATCCCCAAGCAAACAGACATTATCGATGTGCCATGCGCCAATTGCCTTTGGGGGCGCATCAATCACAAAACGGATGTCGGTTGGTTGTCCCCATACATGAGGTAACTTGTAATCGACATATGCTGCAGGTTTGCCGATGTTGGGATAGCCAATTTTGTTATGGCTGGGATGAGGCGTGATGGCAATTTTAACATCAGCTGATTGTGTATTCCCAAGGATTGCAACGTGATACCAACGGCTTGTCTGCAACTCTGAAAGCTGTGTCGTCTGATTGCCCGCAGTTTGGATATGAATGCCATTTTGGGTTGAGATTTGAAGATGAATCGGATGGCTGGCATCTCGACCGAGCGTCACTTTCAACTGCATGTCATCAGAATGATGCGCCCGTTTGTTGAGTTGAATATCAAAGGTGAACATAACCGGCCCGACAGGCGGTTGGGGGAAGTTCATACCAAAGCCGATCCCGCTACCATCCATTGCGGATTGATCAAGAATCTCGACGCCTTTACCAGAAACCAGATTCCCGGTGATATCAGACTCTGCCCAGGGTTGAAGTAGAACGGACAAATTTTCGTTGAACTGCCCATACGTCTGCCATGGATGAGGCAAAGTGTCGTTAGGCAGATACTCATCAAATTTATCCAGTGGCAAAGACTCCACAGACGCCAGCGACTGTGCCCGGGTGTTTGCGCAGAGCACCATGGTGATCACACACGTAGACCATAAGACCACGGACGTAAAACGTTGCGTCCAACTCATCAATTAACTCCGTCTCTTTTGAATGTGATTCTGTATTGTGTAAGGTTTGTTTCACGTCACTCAAACGGCTTGATGAATGGAAACTTGGCTGAGCCATATGAATCGTCATTAAATTCAACCGCAGTCACAGCATCAATGGTTGCAGCATGTCCATCAGCAAAAGCATAGTTGGCTGCACCTTTGTGTTTGTCTTCCTGAATGAAACTGAAGTGCCGGTAGTAATAATTGAGCTGACCATAACTATTGCGTGCATACCCATCGACAAACATGGACGTTTTGACAGGTTGTACCACCTGATTGGTTTTGACCCAGGTGTACTCGACGGGATGCGTGCCGTGCTGCCAACCGAAGTATTGATTGTATGCCAGCGAATCAGGATAATTCTGAGTCGTGTTATACCCGTTGGCATTGGTTTGTTGAGATGGGCAGAAGTGCCACGACTGCGACCACGAAGCGCCGGGTACCAGCAAATTTCCTTCTCCAAGATATGTTTTGAAAATGCCATACCAACTGGCACCACCAAGCGATGTACTAAGCTGATAGTTCACCCAATGCTGTTTGTAATCCTCAGCATAGGTGTAATTGGTGAAGACCAATGCCCGAACGCGTGTCATACATTCGGTCTTGCGTGCCGCTTCTCTTGCTGATCCCAAGGCAGGTAACAGAATGGAGATCAACAAGGCAATGATGGAAATCACCACCAGCAGTTCAATGAGTGTAAACCCCCATTGATCGCCTGATATGCAATTGGATTGTCGATGACGGTCTGGGCTTTTCATGATCTTTTCCTTGATAAACAGGAATGAATCAGTCATGAACACGAGCAACGGATTGGCCATGAATGAGGTTGGGAACAAAACGCTGAACAGGTTCTTCCACACTGCGATCCTGCAACCGGGCTCGCAACATTGAAAGTGCAGCAGTCATCATGCTCTTATGGTCACGTTCGAGCATCGTGGGCACAATGGCTTGCGATGACGCATCCACGCCAAAGCCAACAGCGATGACACTTAACTCTGAAGGGACATCAATACCAAGCTGCACAGCGGTGTGAATGACAATGGCTGCAGTACCTATGCCACCGCAGAAAATGGCGGTTGGGCGGTTTTTACTTGTCAGAATATTGCGTGCCCAACGGGTTTCTTTTTCACGCAGTTTTTCGTTAATCGAACCGGGGAATGGTGCCATCCATTTGGCTTGTGTTTTAAGCCCAAACTGCTTGACAGCGGCTTCGTATCCCTGCTTGACCTGGGCATGCTGCAGACAATTTACATCACCAAATGTCACTGCAATTTTCTGATGCCCCAATGCTGCGAGATACTGCATGGCCTGCTCAACCCCCTGATCGGTTGCAGAAAGCACACAATACTCTGAAGGCTCATCAAGGCTGACCCAGGGGAACTGCGGCTTTTCACGGAGCATATTCCCCAACGGGCAATCTTTCTCAACCAGACCACTGATGACCGCCCCATCAATCATGCCCCCCTCAATGAGTTCAGAAACACCTTTGTGTTCATCGCTGGGAGGTTGGATCACTTCAATCTGGTGACGAAGTCCATCATTGCGACACGCTTCGAGAAAGCTGGTAATCTGCCAGCCCACCGGCCTGAAATCCATCGCCTGATCGCCACTGCGTTTGGCATCCTGACTGTACGCGTTGACGATCAACCCCATATAACCCGTCGTATGCGCTCGAAGGAGTCTGGCAGCCATCTTTGGGCGATAGTTCATTTCGTTGGCAACACGAAGTATATGCTCGCGTTTCTCATCACTGATGTAACCATTACCCGAGAGTGCCAGCGACACAGTCGAAGGCGCAACCTTGGCACGCTTGGCAACATCCTTGATCCGGACATGGGTTGCTGAACTTACTGGCTTTTGAGATAGTGAAGTCGTCATATCAGTTCTCGAATCGATTTGATACTTTTGATTCTAGCGCCGTCCAATCGGCCAGTCAAGCCTGCAGTTACTTTTTAAAGACGAAATAGATTGAGGTATCGCCCATGTCATGATTGGGGTAATCACACCCAGTCGGTACAATGTTTGTCACCATCCCAGGTAAGCATCGGAGTTTTATGCCCAACCCGCGAACGTTAATCATTTCCAACGACAAACGTGAATGCCGAGAATTAACCAATTTGGCTGAAACGATGCGCTTTTACACATTCGCATCCAGCTCCATTGAGCATTTCCGAAAACGTGTCCATGAATTCAAGCCCGATTTGATATTCATCAATCGACAAGTCATCAACACCAACCTGCTTGATTTTCTGCTGCAGTTGCCCGGGCGCCGCAAGGTTTTACTAGGCTTGATCACGGACGATTCGCAAACACTTGAGCTGGTCAAACAAACAGACGCCAGTCAAATCCATTTGCTTGATCGCCCGATAGATCACCAAGCCATCACACGGCTTCTACGGCGTGTCTCGCAATCTGAGCGTATTCGTAAACGTCGACTCCGACAGCCCAGACGGTTTGAGTTGATGGTGGGTAGTTCCCAACCCATGCAACAGGTTTACAGCCAGATCGCCAAAGCGGCTCCGACGGATGCAACGATTTTGATCTGTGGCCAAAGCGGTACCGGCAAGGAACTGGTCGCCCGTTCCATTCACAACCGGTCTGAAAGACGAGACAAGAACTTTGTTGCCATCAACTGCGGTGCATTGCCAGAAAGCCTGATTGAAAGTGAATTGTTTGGATGTGAAAAAGGTGCCTACACGGGCGCGGAGAAAATGCGTAAAGGCGTATTTGAACGGGCTCAGAACGGCACGCTGTTTCTCGATGAAATTACCGAAATGGGAATGGAAGCCCAAACCCGATTACTGCGCGTCCTGGAAGAACGCGCGGTGACACGGATCGGTGGGGACAAGTCCATCAAACTCAATGTCCGTGTGATTGCTGCTACCAACCGAGATCCACTTCAAGCCATTGAAGAAGGTCAACTCCGTGAAGACCTACATTACCGATTGGCTGTCTTCCCACTTCAAATACCTTCACTGGCAGAACGTGGTGATGATATTGTGCTTCTGGCCAACCATTTCCTGGCTGAACACAACAAGGCGCAGGGAACCGAAAAGAAACTCACCGAGCTGGGCATTGAACGTTTACGTGAATATGACTGGCCGGGCAATGTCCGACAGCTGCGCAATATGGTCTACCGTGACTTTATCATTGAAGATCATCACCTTGATATGTCTTCGTTGGTGCAATACATCAATGAAAATGGGCACACTCAATCAGTAACTGATACGCCAGCGGATCAAGCCATACAAGCCACTGCATTGGACGAGCCACAACAGCCTGCTGAAAATCCCCCACTTGTTGATTCTCCTACGCAACCTGAATTTAATGAAGTCGACGCTACTGACGAATCGCCCGAAACGTTACCCCACATCACGATCCCGATCGGCACAACATTGGATGATGCCAACAAAGCATTGATTCTTAAAACACTCGAACACTGTGAAGACAATCGCACACAAGCTGCACAACAACTGGGAATCAGCGTCAAAACACTGTACAACCGTCTGCAAAAATACGAACAAAATGAATAACACCCTAAAAAAAAGGCACAGACATGATGCCTGCGCCTTTTTCGGTTTATTGATATAGATACGAAGCTGTTGGATGCTTAGTCCATTTTATCCTGGGCATCATCAACTGCGTCTTCAATGTCGTTTCCTGCTTCCTCAGCAGCATCTCCCATATCTTCCACAGCTTCGTCAACCGCTTCACCTGCGTTCTCCATGGGCCCATCATTATCACAGCCGACCAGTGCCAGAGAACCCAAAGCAAACATCATCATCAACAGTAAAGTCTTGAACGTATTCATCTTTTTCCTTATCCGTAATTAGCTATAAAGTCATTTTAGCGCATCAGAAGTGCTGTTAATCAGCAGCATCCTGAATACTTTCACCACCGGCTTCAATGTCCTTGCCAACGCCTTCCATGGTGTTACACCCTGCGAGGAACAAAGTACCGATCGTCAAAAGTGTCATTGCATGAAATGTTATGTTTTTGATATTCATCTGAATTTCCTTTCATAGTTTGTTACATATAGTCAAGCATCTGTTGTCATAAAACTACCAACAGCTTCCTTGTACATTCTGAGCTTGATGGATTCACCCGGGGCCTGCACATCGATAGCTTCATAGGGAACAACTAACACGCGTTGATCCGTCAAAGTGATTCGCACATAGGCAAGCATGCCGTTGGCTTTTTCAAAGATGATGTCAGAGACAATGCCGACGTGTGCATCTTCTATATCAATGACGGAATGATCAATGAGCTTTCGAGCTGAAATCACATTGAGCGGGTTAGTACCTTTCGTATCAAATGTAGCCATGATGTATCCCATCTCTTAAATGCTTACTTGTGTATCACTATGCAAACACCATGCCAGCGGTAATTTCGTATAAAACCGGAAATGTTTACATGGCTTGCCTCACAGGCGGTAAGAGCTACCGGTAAAAATTTCCGGCATGGTCTGTCATTTTTACCGACATCAGACATTGCGGTTTTTAACTCTATTGGAAAAGCCGCGTTTTTACGCCGTTTAAGGCTTTTTTTTGATCTTTGCGATAACTGGCACGGGCCTTGCAAGGTGTACTGGCGTTGAATGAACAACAAAACTTTTGAAAGGAAAAGTCATGTTACGCTTTGCACTTCTGTTTTTTGTGATCGCTTTAGTTGCTGCACTCTTTGGTTTCGGTGGAATTGCCGGGGCCGCAGCAGGCATCGCACAGGTACTCTTCTTCCTGTTCCTGATCGTGTTCCTGGTTTCGCTGATCATGGGTCTTGCAACAAGTAAGACTGTCAATCGCTAAGTGAACCATCAAACATCGTGAACACAACCGAGAAGTATTTTTGAAAGGTTTCGTGATGAATCATGTCACTACCACAATGTTGCCCGACTCTGAAGCTGCCGAACAGGTTTTGTCCTCACTGGGCGATTTGAACATCCCCGATGATGCCATCGCGATCGTTGCTCGTGGCAATAATCGCTTCAACAACCACAGCAAACAGGTTTCCATGCACTTTAGCAACGAATCGACAAATCACGTTGCCAACGACACGGACAATCTGGGGGTGACAATCAACATGGCCAACTTGTCCATGTTCAACGCAGAGACATTGGGCATTGCAGGAACCGGACCGGTCTCTGCCATCATGACATCAAGTCAACTTGATCAGACAATGAATGATCCCCACGCCGTACTCACATCGTTTGGTATCTCTGAAGAACAGATGCCAACGATTGAGCACGCCATTGCCGAGGGTGGCGTCCTGGTAAGTGTCATGACCAACGATAACACTGCGGGGATCGTTGAATCGACTTTCCGCGAACATCATGGTCGATTCATCAAGTCCACCTGATCAGGGCGTGATAAGCAGTGATGAACAAATGCGCTTTTACCCTAACCGATAGAAAGATCAACCAATGATTGGTACCAACAACAAACATTCAAAAATTCGTGACGACATCAAGACGCTCAAACGTGATTTGTACACTATCAAAGATGACCTGGAAAGTATCTCCAGCAATGTTCTTGATGAGAGCAAGGAAACGATTAACGAGGTCAAGCAACAGGCGACCAAACGTGTTGCAGTGGGCATGAAACGTGCCCGTGATCATGTGCGTGAACGTCCCCTGTCAACCACACTGATGGCAGCAGGCGCCGGATTCCTGGCTGCGACATTGCTCAGCCGTCGGTAAATGCAGGCAACCGCACAGACGTAAGATTTTAAAGCCCGTTAGGAGTACATCATGTTAAAGGCAATGAGCCTATTGGCTCTTAAAATGACGGACCTGGTGGAAGCTGAAGGTCGTTTGGCAAAATCAGAAATTCACCAGCTGGCCAAAGCTTTCACACTGTACCTTGTCTCAGGCATGATCAGCATCCTGGCAATCCTGGCAATGGCTGCGGGGCTTTACAATCTGATGCAACAAGTCATGCCCCCCGGCGTTGCCATGCTGGTTGGAGCCATGATACTGCTGACCATTGCAGCCGGATTCGCTTCCTATGCCCAGAAGTTTTCCTGAAACTCTCTGGCTTAAAACAACCATGCTGATCACACAGCCGGGTAAAAATCAACATGCGAAAATAAATTGACGCACAACCATGCCCAGACGCATGTGATGATAAAAAAAACAGGATGCCACAAAGTCCGTGGCATCCTGTTTTTTTTTAGCAATGTCGTATTCATTTAGCCTTTGGCTGCAACTGCGTCATCGACGAGTTTCTGAGCCATGCTGCCGTATTTGATGTAGGCGTTGTAGAGATCTTCGGGTGACGCTTCACCACCGCCCGCGTGGACCACGGTGGCAACGTGGGGCTCGATGGAGATCGGGCCGTCATAGCCGCTGCCGATGATGTCATTGAGAATTCTGGGAACCAGTGCATCACCTTCGCCAGGATAGGTGAAGTCGTTGGACTCGACGTGATCGCCCTTGAACTTGGCGTCCTTGATGTGGACGTATTCAATGTAAGGCTTAAGCGTCTGATAGAAGCCCCAGGGGTCAGGCATGCCGTGACCAATGACGTTGCCCAGATCGTAGAGCATTTTCACTGCAGGCGAGTCGACGGCCTTGATGAACTCAACCATGCGTTCTGCACTTTCAGAGGCCCAGCCGGTGCAGTTTTCGTACAGCAGGATAATGCCAGCATCTTCAGCCATTTTGGAAAGGTCGGTGTAACGACGATAAGCTTCGTCACGCCATTGATCTTCGGTAGCATCCTTCTGGACCCAGCTCATGGTACGAATGTACTTGGCACCGCATTTTTTCATACGACCGATGACCAGCTTCAGATCTTCAAGATCGGTTTTGAAGTCCGCGGTGATCGGACGCGACCAGTTGCCGATGGCAGAACCGAAACCAG
>JBICHS010000727.1:0-3668 GCA_043101135.1 Phycisphaeraceae bacterium JB051 | reverse complement strand
GTTAACGGCTTTAACCGTGTCCCCAAACCACCTGCTAAAAGCAGGACTTTTTTATTGTTCTTGGCGGTGTTCATTTTGCAGCGACACTCCCCTCTTGTCTCATACTGCGTTTGGCTTGTGTTCTTTCACTTTGCCCGGCTTGTTCATAAGGTTTGGCTAACATCAACAGATGATCAACACGCCGCGAGAAGGTTTCATCAAAGCTGTGGTTCATCGCAAACTGCAATGATCGCGTCGCGTGCTCAACAATCGTACGGCGATTTTCATGCAACTTGGCAATCTGATTGGCTAACGTCTGGGGCTTATTCATCGGCGTCACCCAACCCGCACCAGCATGCTCTGCAACACCACAGAATGCAGCATTGTCATAACCAACAATCGGCACGCCACAGCTCATCGTCTCCAGGTACGTGCATGATGGATCACCCTGACGATGAGGACACACAAACACATCAATCTCACGCTTGATCGTCGGCACCAATTCCCGGGCAAAGTCAACCACGCCACACATGTTCACGCAGTCGGTCAAACCCAGTTTGCGAATCTGCTCAAACATAGCTGTTTCAAGTTCGCCGCCACCGTAAATGTCCATATAAAATGGGACATTCAAATCCTTGAGCGCCTTGGCGATCCGAGGTAAATCATCCGTTCCCTTCATGGGAAGTAGCCTGCCGGAAAAGGCCAACCGCAAGGGACGCCCCTTATGCAGATCGGCATAGCGTGCTTCGATATCATCCTGGGTTGCCATATCCTGACGATGAACACGACTGTCAAAGTAAAGCAGTGAATCACCGGCTAGCCCCAAGTAGTCGTTGTACGTCGGCGTGCCATTGGCTTGAAGACCGGCTGCAAGACTCAGGGCTTTACGATGTAAAGCTTCGTGCTTTCGATTCCATAACCAACGACGCAGCAAAACCAGCTTGTTCTTCACCCGTGATTTTTCAATCTGCATCCGCGTTTCAAACGCATACTCCGAGACATACACACACGGGACATTCACCTGCTGACACAAGCTACTGATGTGATTCTGCTGCCAACTCACACTGGCTAGAACGACATCCGCTTTGGCTAAATCGCCAATCAACTTCGGATCGCTGTAGTTAACCACTTTCAGGTTGTAAGGCAGATCAGCTATCGCAACCGACTCATGATCCAGATTGCTATCAGGCAGCTGCGTACCTTGAATCAACAGCGTGACATCACCGGGCCACTTCTGAGCATAGAGTGCCATCCCCGTGAGAAACTTACCCGTCAGGACAACCCTGCCAGACTCGCGTCGGTCAAGCATTGCCTTGATGGTGGGCAGAATCACAAGATGGGGATAGCTATTGCTCATGGCTGATTATCAAAATCTCACTTGTTTTCAGGCAGTAACGACATCACGGACGACATTCATCTTGGCCATCTGTTTGTTGCAGTACGCCAGGATGTCGCCAATGTTGTCCGCCTGGTCAAGCCACGCCTTGTAATCTTCGACACTGCGATAAACATCACGCTGCGGCTTCCAACCCAATGCTTTGAGCTTGGAAACATCCGAACAGATATGACGCGTATCACCGAAGCGATAACGACCACACGGCTGGGGTTGATAGTCCTTGATGCCAAAAACTTCAGCAACAACGGAAGCAAAATCCATCACGGTCATCGGCTTGTCACCGCCGACATGGAACATTTCATAGTTTGCGCGATCATCATGAAGCACAGTCAGATTGGCATCGACAACATCGAAGATATTGACGAAGTCACGAATCTGTTTTCCGTCTTCATAAATGCTCGGGTTGTTACCTTGATGAAATGCCAGACAAAACACGCGACAGGCACCGGAGTATGCGTTGTAAAAGCTCTGGCGTGGTCCTTGCACAATTGAGTAACGCATCGCAACCGAAGGAATGTCATAACGCTTGCCAAGATGCAAGGCAACTTTTTCTTCAGCGATCTTGGAGATGCCATACTGGTTCTGCGGGTTGGCAACGGTTTCCTTGGTGGGAACCCATTTGATCGGCCCCCGGAAGCCTGAAGGGGCCTTGCATTCCCAATCGCCCTTGATCAATTGCTCATTGGTGCGGATGTCGGGAAGACATTCTTTGCCTTCGGCATCGACATACATGCCTTCACCAAGCGTCGCCTGACTGGATGCAACAATGACCTTTTTGATCGGCAGGTTTTCACGGACGATCAGCTCATAAATCAAGGCTGTGGAAGTAACGTTAACATCAAAATACCGCGTAAAAACAGGCAAATAATCCTGAAACGCTGCAAAGTGATAAACCACATCAACGCCCTGCATCGCATGAAGCATGACGTGTTCATCACGGGCATCGCCATAGATGAATTCGATGCGCGGATCAAGATACGCAGGCTTGATGGGCTTGGGATGAACCGGGGCCTGAAGTGAATCGAGCACGCGGACTGTATGACCTTCAGCCAACAGCGCATCAGCAGTATGCGAACCAATAAAACCGGCACCGCCGGTGATGAGAATTACCATGTCGTTACCTTTGCTTCCTGAGCAGCGAGAATCATGTGTCGCAGTCCCTGGGCAACCATATGACCACAGGCCATGTGAATGTCTTCAATCACGCCGTAGTTGTCGCTTGGGACGTGAATATTGATATCACCACATTCACGCAGTTTGCCACCGTTAAAACCCGTCAGTGTGATGGAGGTCATGCCATGGGTATGCGCCCATTCACTTGCGTTGACCACGTTGGCGGAGTTGCCTGAACAGCTGATGGCGACAGCAACGTCACCTTCTTCAGCGTAGGCGTGGAGGGGATAGCGGAAAATTTCGTCAAAGCTGATATCGTTGCCAACGGCAGTCAGCGTGCCGATGTTGTCAGCAAGACTCACGGCTTTAAGACGGGGTTGACCGTCAATGGCAGCGGTCTTCATGAGATCCAAAGCCCAGTGACTGGCGCTGTGCGCCGAACCACCATTGCCATAGATGAACACGCGACGATCACCACGCCAAGCGTCGAAAATCGCGCGGGTGGCTTTGTCGATGGCCAAGTCATTGACCAGCTGCAACTGCTGTGCGATGCAGTCCATGTAGACACGTGCATTAGAACAGGTATTTCCTGCCATAGTCATTCCCTCCATTTTGCCGAGGAGTCGGCGGGTTAATTCAGTGCGTCTCTCTGTCGTCTCTCAAATCAATTTGCGTCTCTATACAAGGCATTTTTTGTTTTTGAAATTGAAATTATCCATGTCGCTCTGAGAAGAAGATCACGCGACTTCCGCGTTGATCAATGGAGAATTCAAGTTCCTTAGGGCGTCCCAGAGCTTCACGAATCGCTTCGTGTTTTTCAGGTGGTGCGACCAGCAGCACAAAACCACCGCCACCTGCTCCAAGGAGTTTGCCCCCCTGTGCACCACATTTGCGTGCAGCGTTGTACCACTCGTCAACCATCGGATTGGTGATACCAAAACCCAATGATCGTTTGAGTTCCCAGCCTTCGTGAAGCAGTGATGCAAAGCCATCAATGTCACCTTCACCAGCAATGGCATGTCGCATGTCGTCCGCCAGGTCACGCATCTTGCGTAACACGGTCATGCGATCTGCGGTGCCTTCTGACTGCTTCTTGAGAATGGTGTCCGCGTCACGGCGTTGAGCGGTGTAAAACAACAGCGTGCGGCTTTCCAGTTCTTCAAGCGTTTGCTTCTTGCAG
>JBICHS010000726.1:0-2584 GCA_043101135.1 Phycisphaeraceae bacterium JB051 | reverse complement strand
TTCTCCTTGGTGGACGTGCCATGAGCGGAGATGTAGTCGATGTCGGCAGTGGTGACGTGAGCCTGATCCAAAGCCTGTTTCATGGCTTCGTAGGCGCCTGCACCTTCAGGATGCATGTCGGTCACGCGGAAGGCGTCGGCCGATGAACCATAACCTGTGATCTCTGCAAGAATCGTTGCGCCGCGTTTTTGAGCGTGTTCCAACGTTTCGAGAATGAGCATGCCTGAGCCTTCACCCATGACAAAACCGTCACGGTCCGCGGAGAACGGACGGCTTGCGGTTTGCGGTTCGTCATTGCGGGTCGACAATGCGGTAAGTCGGTTAAAGCCGGTGACACCTAGAGGGTGGATCATGGTGTGAGCCCCGCCGGAGATCATGACGTCAGCTTGGCCGCGACGCAGGATTTCGGTGGCTTCACCAATGGCCTGAGTCGATGCAGCGCAGGCTGTCAGACAGTTGTAGGCTGGCCCCTGTGCGTTGAACTCCATTGCCAGGTGGGTCAGTGGCATGTTGGGTTCCTGCTCGATTTCGCAGAGTGCGCTCATGCAGGATTGTGCTTTAGCAGCCCATTTTGCAGCATCAATCCCGCGAGCCTCTTCGTCCCAACCGGCCAGCGCGGAGGCTGCGTAATTTTCAAAGTCCAGTGATCCTTCACCTGAGCCCAGGTAAATGCCCAGGCGGGTCGGGTCCAGATCAGCATACTGATCCAGGCCGGCGGACTTCCATGCCTGCGTGGCAGCACCAAGTGCAAAGCTGGTGTTGGCACCGACGCCTTCGTGGAGGTCTTTATGCGTGACGAAGTCGTTATGCGTGTACTCGTCAGCAACCTGCCCACAGAACTTGGTGGGGAAAGTCGAAGCGTCAAAGTGAGTCGTCGGGCCGATGGCAGATTTACCTGCAAGTAAACCGCCCCACACGGACTCGATGTCGTATCCCATGGGAGTGACCCAACCGATACCTGTGATGACGACGCGTTTGGTCATGATGAAAATCCAATCAGCGGCACGCAGTACCGCAGCTATTTCAAAGTCAAAAATTCAGTCGCACTTCTTGAGTAGCAAGGCAGCGTTCTGGCCACCGAAACTCGTGGAGTAGGTCAGCACGTAATTCAGATCAGCCTTGGTGGATGGCGATGTCTTGGCATTGACACCTTCCACTGGCGAATCGCAGTTGATGCGTGCGGGGATGGTTTGTTCCTTGATGGCCTTGGCTGCGACGCATACATCAATCGCCCCGCCACCGGCACCGGCGTTGCCTGCGTAGGCCTTGGTACTCACCAATGGGATGTCGGCCAAACGTTCACCGAAGATCGCCTTGAGGCCAGCAATTTCCGACGCGTCGGCATCGGGGCTGCCTGTCCCAAACGGCAGGATCAAATCGACCTGATCCGCAGTGATCTGAGCTTCGGCCAAAGCGGCACGCACGGCATTGGTCACGCCACTGCCTGTGGGATCAGCCTTGATATGGCCCTTCTCACGGTTAACAGTTTGTGATGCACCAAAGCCGACGATCTCGGCATAGGCACCTTCTCCGCCACGAGCCTGGTATGTCTCAAGCGCTTCGAGAATCACAATCGCACCGCCTTCGGCAGCGGCGGTCCCGGCGGCATCCGTCGCAAAGGGACGCACAGCGGTGGTCGGTGATTCGTTACCCGTCGTGCTGGTTCGACCAGTCATGATCTGACGCAGGAAACCAAGCGGGTTGAGCTTGCTGTCAGCACCACCAGATAAGCACGCGTCTGCAGCATTACGCTGAATCACACGCAGTGACTCACCGATGCTCAATTCACTGGAAGCTTCGGCACAGGTGATGGTGTTGCTCGGTCCCTGCGTGGCATGCAGAATCGTCACGTGACAGGCGAGCATGTTCGGCAGGTATTTGAGCAACCAAAGCGGTGTGAGGTTGTTCATGCCTTCCTCGCCCCACTTGTGAATGTCGAAGCTGCCATCGGCTTTGACTGCCTGGACAAAGGCCTGAGTCAGCTCTTCGAGATCCGCAGCAATCAGACCTGCACCGATATGACAGCCCATCCGACGCGATGCGTAAGAGGGCTTGAAGTCATCGGACTTGTAGCCATCGGGGTCCGTGCTACGGGTCACCAAACCGGCGTCACGGGCAGCGGAATCCGCACCGACGACGGCCAATTCAATATCTCGTGCCATCACCTTGGTGGCTTTGCGATCTGACTTGGGGACAAACTTGACGACCTTAAAGTCCGGCACCTGGCCAGCGATCTGGCTGGGGAAACCTGATGGATCAAAGCGATCAACACGACTCACAGCACTCTTGCCCTCAAGCAAGGCCTGCCAGGTCTCATCGATGCCGATCCCCAGGGCGGAGACTGGTCCCAATCCGGTAATTACAACGCGTCTTGACATAGACCCATAGTTTAGCTTCTTGCAAATGGAATTTCGAATTGTGCATGCGCAGGGAGTAGGGAATAGGGAATAGGGAGTAGACAAATCACCGCTTGAACTTTTCTAAACCACAAGGCCAAAAGGAAATGTAAATGGGATATCACCTTCATGCCCCGTCAGATTCGACCTGTGATCTCATCTGGCGGCTTGAGTTGTTAACCTTGATT
>JBICHS010000725.1:0-2641 GCA_043101135.1 Phycisphaeraceae bacterium JB051 | reverse complement strand
TTTTTGCACGTGAAGTGTTTGATTGTTTAAAACATCAAAAGATCCCGCACGACTATTTTTCACTCGAACTGAAAATGGTTTTGAATATACTCGAATTCTTAAGTGATGAAATTGGTCAAAACCGGGTTCGAATTGTCTTTGATATCACTAGCGCGTAAATTTAATATTCCAATAGCATTTTCCTCAAACACGCGTTAAATCGCCCCAATCGTTTTAAACCACTGCTAACAAATTGATTGCAAATTAGCATTTGACTTGCTAAAATGGTCTTCTTATGCCCACATCGACCAAATCCAAGAAGACATCGTCGGCAAGCGGTTCACGCCGCAGCCGTTCTGGCCGTTCCACAGTCGCCGCAATCAGCAACTTTTCCAGTGCACAACGCTGGTTATTGCAGCACCAAAACCACGAGCGCATGCGTGTTGTGCCTTACAACGAAAAGGCTTTCAGCCTTGATCGCATGGAAAAACTGCTCAAGCTCATGGGCAATCCCCACAATGAGCTTCGATGTGTTCAGATTGCAGGCACAAAGGGTAAAGGCTCGACCTGTGCGATGCTCTCAAGCATGCTCCAGTCCTGTGGTTACACCGTTGGCATGTTCACCAGCCCCCACCTTGTGGACATGCGTGAACGCATCACCATCAACGGTGAAATGATCAGCCACGGCGATCTGACCGAGCTGTTCAAGCAGATCGAAGTCCACGAAAAGAAGCTGGGCAAAGACAACTTGCCGACCTACTTCGAAGTCCTCACCGCGACGGCTTTGCGTTACTTTGCAGAGCAAGCTGTGGACATCGTGATCCTGGAAACGGGTCTGGGCGGACGCCTGGATTCAACCACCGTGGTCACCCCCATGGTCTGCGGCCTGGTGCATATCGGTTTGGATCACACCAACATTCTGGGCGACAACGTCAGTGACATTGCCCGTGAAAAAGCAGGGATTCTCAAAAAGGGTGTCCCCGCGGTCAGCGTCGAACAGGCCGAGGAAGTCAAAGCTGTTTTTGACGAAGAAGCAGGCAAAGTGGGCGCGTCACTGGAATACACCGGCGATCAGATCGACTTCTCACATCGCTTTGAAGCCAACCGTGAATTAGGCCCGCACACCCGTGTGAGCCTGACCACGCAGACCAGCAAATTCGAGCACTTGCCTGTTCCCCTCAAGGGTGAGCACCAGGCTCATAACTGTGCTTTGGCGTTGGCATTGCTGGATAAACTCAAAGCCCATGATTTCTCGTTTGACCAGGATCGCATTGTCGAAGGCTTGGCCAAGACAGAGCTTGCTGGTCGCATGGAACAGGTGTTTACCGAGCCGCGCGTCCTCATTGATGGCGCACACAATGCCGACTCGATTTACGCACTGATCCGTTCACTGGGTGCACACATCAGCTATGACTCGCTGGTGGTGATCTTCGGTTGCGGTCAGGACAAGGACGTCAAAGGCATGCTCAGCCAACTGAGCCTTGGTGCAGACAAGGTGATCTTCACCCGCGCCAAGCTCAACGCACGTGCCTGCGAACCGGCAGACCTGTTGGCTCAGTTCAACGAACAGTCGGGCAAGATGGCTCAGACGGCTGCCAATCTGGAAGACGCCCTGCGTTTAGCCAGCCGAGCCGTGAGTCGTGAAGACCTCATCGTCGTCACCGGCAGCTTCTATCTCGCTGGTGAAGCCAAGAAGTTCTTCATCGACCTGCCCAACCGCAAGCCGGACCCGACACCTGCCCACCGTCGCATGCGTCGTCGTTAAACACTGTTACCATTCACGGGGACTTACAGGCAACATGCATCCGGGCTCTCACGCAAGCAATGCGTTATACATCGTCGGCACAGGTTTACTGTCTGCCGGCCTGCTGTTACTCATTGCGGCGATGGTTCGACAGTTGCGTGATCTGATCAAATGGCCTCGGCGGTACAGCAGTTGCATGCTCCTGCTGGGGCTACTGATGCTCACGCTTTCGTCGCATACCCAGCGTAACCAACAATCACTATGCGAAGTACTCTGCCAGGCCATTGATCAGGGAGAGGATCAACGCGTCATCCAAATGCTCACGAAGAACCCGGAGCTGCGCAGCCAATGCATGGACGGCATTCCCCTGCTACATCGAGCCATCCGCAGCAAGCGTCTGGCAATCATGATGGTCGTCTTGACGGATGACAATTTGAACATTGAAAAATGTGACGAACAGGGGCGGACACCTTTGGTCTATGCGTTGCAATTACAGCAAAAGTTCATGGTCGCCACGCTGATCAACCGCAACGCCAACATTCATGCCAAGACACCTGATGGCCGAACCACGCTTGAAATGATAAAAGAACTCGGTGATGATTACGCACGTCTGATTGCGATGCCCGACTGATCTGGAGATGACATGCACCGATCCAAATGGTTGATGATGATGCTCCAGATCGCCCTTGCCGTGTTTGGCATGCTCATAATTCTTTACAGTGTTCGCTTGATCATCGGCAATGATCGTCCATCAGCAGCCATCTGGTTCTTCGCAGGCTTATCGCTTCTACTGATCTCCGGCGGACTTCAATATTATGAATATCACATGAGCAAGCAGAGGCGTTAGAGCGGTTCAAATCATGATTCTCTACTTTCCGTCACTGCCGCGCAGGCCCGCGTCCAGTGGAACCTGCAAGC